>CAIRGS010000220.1 GCA_903878125.1 uncultured Nitrosomonadales bacterium
CGTGCGGTATTGCCGTACCAGTCGGGTTACTTGCTGACGTGATGCCCGGTCATGCGCTCGATATAGCGCAGCAGTACGCCCTTGCCTACCCGCCCGTGCGGGGTATAGCCAAACCGCTTGAGGACGCGCCCGACAAACGGGTTACGCTATTTTTTTGGAACCCGAAATACCACCCCCATGTCCCGTCCAAAAATGCCTTGATCTGCACCAAGGCCTGTAGCTTTACTTCTTCCATGTTGATCAGCATGCCTCGCATAATGACCGGCCCAGCAAATCAATTTCAGACTCATGTCATGTTGGAAATACGCCAATCCTTTAGACTTATTTCATATTGGCAAGGGCTTTCCTTTGAAAGATCGGCACCTATTGCAGCAATCTTCATGGCGGACGCTCCTCTCATTGTTAGTGGGTTTTATTGCCACACTACTTTGGCACTTTGATGCCGTTTTGGGTAGTGGGCGTCCATTCCATTAATCTGGATTGAAAAGACATGAAGGTGGAAATCCTGATCTCGTTCAGACCTCGTCATGGACGAGGTCTGAACTTCTTTGTTAAGCAGGGGTTCAATTTCCCAGATTGTAAACAGCCACCATGATTGTGTTAAAATTCTCAAAATTTTTTTACCTTCTCCGGTTCCGAGGGGCGCTGCGACCTTGCACTAGACAAGGCCAGGCTTGGAACACTGGAGTGTATCTGTAGCAACGGCGCTCATTCATTAACTTGAATGGAGAGAAGTTATGAACGCCGTCACCAACGCTGGATTCACCGACTACAAAATTACCGACATCAATCTTGCTTCCTGGGGACGCAAGGAAATAGCAATTGCCGAAACTGAAATGCCGGGGTTGATGGCGATCCGAGAAGAATATGCAGCAAAGCAACCGTTGCGCGGTTCACGCATCGCCGGTTCGCTGCACATGACCATCCAGACTGCCGTGTTGATTGAAACCCTGAAAGCCTTAGGGGCAGAGGTACGCTGGGCTTCCTGCAATATATATTCCACCCAGGATCATGCGGCATCAGCCATAGCCGTAGGCGGTACACCGGTATTTGCGATCAAAGGCGAATCACTTGAAGAGTATTGGGAATACACCCATCGCATCTTCGAATGGCCTAACGACAATCACGCCAACATGATTCTGGACGATGGCGGCGATGCGACCTTATTGTTGCACCTAGGGGCGCGTGCCGAATTAGATGCGTCGCTTATCAGCAAGCCAACTTCGGAAGAAGAAACTTTTCTGTATGCCGCAATCAAACAGCGCCTTGCTACGCAGCCTGGCTGGTACTCTAAACGCTTGGCGACAATTAAAGGAGTGACGGAAGAAACTACAACAGGCGTGCATCGTCTGTACCAGATGCATGCGCGCGGCGAGCTGAAATTTCCTGCTATTAACGTCAACGATTCAGTTACCAAATCCAAGTTCGACAACCTATACGGCTGCCGAGAATCGCTTGTGGATGGCATTAAACGTGCAACTGATGTAATGATTGCGGGAAAAATTGCTGTTATTGCCGGTTATGGAGATGTGGGGAAAGGCTCGGCACAAGCAATGCGCGCACTGTCTGCCCAAGTTTGGGTAACTGAAATAGATCCGATTTGCGCGCTGCAAGCTGCCATGGAAGGCTATCGCGTTGTCACCATGGATTACGCTGCTGAACATGGCGACATTTTCGTAACCTGCACCGGCAACTATCATGTGATCACTCATGAGCACATGAAGAAAATGAAGAATCAGGCCATCGTGTGCAATATTGGCCATTTCGACAACGAAATCGACGTTACCTCGCTTAAGACTTACACTTGGGATAACATCAAACCACAAGTCGATCACATAATCTTCCCCTCAGTAGATAACCAACCTGCCAAGCGCATTATTCTGCTGGCCGAAGGCCGCTTGGTAAATCTGGGTTGCGGCACGGGCCATCCTTCTTATGTAATGAGCTCCTCATTTGCCAATCAGACCATCGCCCAAATCGAGCTGTGGAGCGAGGCGGCAAAGAACACCGGCAAATATCCGGTCGGTGTGTATACCTTGCCCAAGCATCTGGATGAAAAAGTAGCGGTACTGCAATTGAAGAAACTTAATGCGCAACTGAGTACGCTAACAGACCAACAAGCCGCTTACATCGGCGTACCTAAGGAAGGCCCTTACAAATCGGATCATTATCGCTACTAAAGTGTGAGTTCCACACACTCGAAATCAACATCGAAGGCAACCTTATGCGTCTCTTGCTGATCTGGATTTTCAATGCGTTAGCACTGCTGGCGGCTGCTTACCTGTTGCCAGGTATTCATGTGGATGGTTTTATCTCCGCATTAATTGCTGCATTGTTACTGGGTCTCATTAATACGCTTCTGCGGCCCCTTCTGATTCTGCTTACCCTGCCAGTTACCGTGCTATCGCTTGGCCTGTTCATCCTTGTCATTAACGGCTTGTTATTCTGGTTTGCCGGCTCAGTGCTAAAAGGTTTTGAAGTCAACGGCTTCTGGGCAGGTGTAATGGGGGCTTTGTTATATAGCGCCTTCTCCTTTGTACTCTCGCTACTCCTGCGGCAAAAAGTTTCGTAGCAGGCCCGGTGATTATCACTCATGACAAACTCTAAATCATTCAGCTTTGAATTCTTTCCACCACAAACGCAAGAAGGCGCAAACAAACTCGCCATCACTTGTAAGCAATTGGCCGTACTCAAGCCCGCATTCTTCTCGGTCACCTTCGGCGCGGGCGGCTCCACGCGTGAGCGCACTCTGGAAGCGGTACAACAGATCAAGGCCGATGGCTATGAAGCCGCGCCTCACTTGTCTTGCGTTGGCTCTACACGTGAGAACATTCGCGCGATTTTGCACACCTACAAAGATATGGGGATCAAGCGCATCGTAGCGCTGCGTGGCGACCTGCCCTCCGGGATGGCCACTTCTGGCGAATTCCATTATGCCAATGAGCTGGTCTCATTCATCCGTGTTGAGACTGGCGAACACTTCCATATCGAGGTAGCAGCCTACCCAGAATTCCATCCGCAAGCAAAATCGCCGCGCGACGACCTATTAAACTTTAAGCGCAAAGTAATGGCCGGGGCAGATTCCGCCATCACCCAATATTTTTATAGCGCCGACGGCTACTTCCGCTTTGTTGATGAGTGTCGCAAATTGGGCGTTACCCTTCCCATCGTGCCCGGCATAATGCCTATCATGAAATTCTCGCAGTTAGCGCGATTTTCAGATTTATGCGGTGCTGAAATTCCGCGCTCGATACGCAAAATATTGGAAAGCTATGGCGACGACAACGAATCCGTGCAGGCATTTGGCCTTGATGTTGTCACACAGCTGTGCGAACGTCTGCTCGCTGGTGGTGCGCCTGGCCTCCATTTCTATACGCTCAACCAGTCTGCCCCCTCATTGGAAATATGGAAACGACTGGGACTTTGACGGCCAGGAGATGATTGGCCATCATCTTTGCTCGGCACAATAATTCTCTTAACTTAAGAGGCTGCTTTGTAGATTACAATAGGAACCATGTCGCAACTTGATTTCAGACATCATTTTCTCATTGCCATGCCAGCCATGGCCGATTCTCCTTTCGCCAAGACACTTGTTTACATTTGTGAACACAATGATCAAGGGGCGTTGGGCATCATAGTGAACCGCCCGACCAATCTCACACTTGGCGAATTGTTCGATCAAACTAAAATTCCAATGAGCAAGTTTGAATTAAGCAACATGCCGGTATATTTTGGTGGGCCGGTGCAAACTGACCGGGGGTTTGTGTTACATAAACCAGTGGGTCAATGGCAATCCACTCTAACCATCAACGACAATCTTGGTCTGACTACCTCCAGGGATATTCTGCTAGCGGTCGGTGCAGGACTAGAGCCCAAAAACCTGCTATTGACCTTGGGCTATTCCGGCTGGGCACAGGGGCAATTAGAGCATGAGTTAACACAAAATGCCTGGCTCACTGTGCCAGCATCTGAGCACATTTTATTCGAGTTATCTCCAGAGGAGCGCTTGCCTGCTGCAATGGCGCTGCTAGGGGTGGATTATGCATCGCTCTCAGAGTATGCAGGACATGCCTGACGAGGGCATTGCTATTACCATACAAGGTATTTTACTGGGATTCGATTTTGGCACTAAACGTATCGGCGTGGCGGTGGGCAATTCCATTTCTTGCACTGCACGGCCATTAACAACCTTACATGGCGAAAATAATGGGCAGCGCTTCACCGCCATCGCTGATCTTATCCGTGAATGGGAGCCGTCTGCGCTGGTAGTTGGGTTGCCTTGTCATGATGATGGCACGCCGCACGAACTGACCCGCTTATGTCGCCGCTTCGCTCAGCGCCTTAAGGGGCGCTTTAATTTGCCTACCCTTTTAGTGGACGAACGATATACTTCCACTGCCGCAAGCTCGCAGCTGGCCGAGATGGGGATACGTGGCATCAAGCAAAAGCCGCTGCTCGACCAAGTCGCGGCGCAACAGATTCTACAAGCCTACTTTGATGAACCAGTGACAGAACAAATTGCATGAATAATCCACAACTTAACAAACATGGCGAACTGCAGCACTTACTCTCAACCGAGGGTTTGCCAGCTCCTATCCTGCGCGGTATTTTAGACACAGCGGCTTCCTTCATGAGCGTGGCTGAAGGGCGCGACATTAAAAAACTTCCATTGCTGCACGGCAAATCCATATTTAACATATTTTTTGAAAATAGCACCCGCACCCGTACTACGTTTGAGATTGCTGCCAAGCGCCTTTCGGCCGATGTAGTCAACTTGAACATTGGCTCTTCCTCTGCCAGCAAAGGCGAAACATTGCTTGATACTGTCGATAATTTATGCGCCATGCACGCTGACATGTTCGTGGTGCGCCACTCGCAGAGCGGCGCAGCTCACCTCATTGCCAAACACGTTGCGCCGGAAATCCATGTCATTAACGCCGGTGACGGGCGCCATGCGCACCCAACACAGGCACTACTTGATATGTTCACCATTCGTCATTACAAGAAAGAATTTCATAACCTGCGAGTGGCTATCATTGGCGACATACTGCATTCGCGCGTGGCACGTTCGCAAATTCATGCGCTGACCACCTTGGGTGTGCCGGAAGTTCGCGTCATCGCTCCCAAGACATTATTGCCAAGCTGCGTCGATAAACTCGGGGTGCATGTCTATCACGACATGGCACAAGGATTGCGCGATGTGGATGTAGTGATGATGTTGCGCTTGCAGAACGAGCGCATGCAGGGCGCGGTGTTGCCCAGCGCACAAGAATATTTCAAATACTATGGCCTCACCCAGGAAAAATTGGCGCGAGCCAAAACAGATGCCATAGTGATGCACCCGGGGCCGATGAATCGTGGTGTGGAAATCGATTCCAGCGTTGCGGATGGAACACAATCGGTGATCTTGCCACAAGTCACTTTTGGCATTGCGGTACGCATGGCGGTGATGAGCACTTTGGCGGGAGTTCAGTGATGAACATCCAGATAAAAAATGGGCATTTGATTGATCCAAAAAATCAGATTGATGGCCTCTGCGATTTATTTATCGTGGCTGGTAAAGTGGCTGCAATTGGCAGCGCGCCAGCAGGTTTTGTGGCGCAGCAAGTGATCGATGCGACAGGTCTTGTGGTTGCTCCCGGGTTGATCGACCTTGCCGCGCGTCTGCGCGAACCGGGTTACGAATACAAGGCCACGCTTGAATCCGAGATGGATGCAGCAGTAGCCGGCGGCATCACGACACTGGCATGTCCGCCGGACACTGATCCGCCGCTGGATGAACCGGGTCTGGTAGAGATGCTTAAACATCGCGCCCGTGCATTGAATAAGGCGCGTGTTTATCCGGTCGGCGCGCTGACCTACGGGCTGAAAGGTGCGGAACTTACCGAAATGGCTGAACTGGCCGATGCCGGTTGCATAGCCTTCAGTCAAGCCGATGCTGCGCTTACTGACACTCGTGTGTTGATGCGCGCCATGCAATACGCCGCCACCTTTGGTTTCAGTGTTTGGATGCGCCCGCAGGACAGCTTCCTGACACGCGACGGAGTGGCGCACGATGGCGAAGTGGCGACGCGTCTGGGCTTGCCCGCCATTCCGGCGTGTGCGGAGACCATTGCGCTGTCCACCATGCTGCAATTGGCGCGAGAGACCGGCGTGCGGCTGCATATCTGTCGTATCTCCAGTGCAGAAGGAGTGGCGCTGGTGCGTGCCGCCAAACAACAGGGATTGACGCTTACCTGTGATGTGTCAGCCAACCATGTACACCTGTCCGAAATGGATATCGGATTCTTTGATGCCAACTGCCATCTGGTACCACCGTTGCGTAGTCAGCGCGATCGCGATGCATTGCATGCCGGTTTACTTGATGGGTCAATTGATGCAATTTGTTCCGATCACACGCCAGTGGATGAGGATGCCAAGCAACTGCCTTTTGCCGAGGCCGAAGCAGGCGCGACCGGGCTGGAGTTGCTGCTACCGCTGGCACTCAAATGGGCGAGGCAGAGCCGTAGTGCGCTTACTGATGGGCTCGCCAAGATCACGCTTCAGCCTGCACGCATATTAGGCCTGGACGCGGGACACCTGTCTGTCGGAGCCGCTGCCGATGTGTGCGTATTCGATCCTGAAGTGTTCTGGAAGGTTGAACCTGCGGCATTAAAAAGCCAAGGCAAAAATACGCCATTCATCGGTATGGAGTTGCAGGGTCGCGTGCGCTATACCTTGGTTGATGGGCAGCTTGTTTATCAATCAAAGGCTGGTCAATAAAAGGTTGGTCAGTGACCTTGGTTGTGCGGCAATCTGTAGATTTAAGTTGGCAATTCAAGAACTGGCTTTTCTGGAACAGTTAAAGTTCGCCCAGAGTAAGGCATTTAAAAAATTCACAGTGTTCTGTCTGACTGAATCATTAGTGCCTGGCATTTCGCTCAGACGGTTGTGCATCAAGTTAATTGAGATTGGGAAACTATGTATTAGGCGTATCACAGATGCCTCGCCTCTGCATACACCATTACCCTAGAAAAATATGATTCAAACTTTGACCATTAAATCGCGCTTTATCATTAACTTTCTTCTCGTTGCAGTCACCATAACAGGAATCGTGTCGGCTTCCCTGTTTGGAATGAGCAAGGCGGGAGACAGTCTGAAAACCGTTTTTCAGGACCGCATCATTGCGCTCGATCAATTGGGGGACATTGAGTCGCTGATATTGCAAAACCGCATCGCCATAATGACTAGCCTGGTGACGTCGACGCCCGATGAAATCAGCATTAATATTGCATCGCTAGAAATGAATGCAACGAAAATTGACAAGCTCTGGGCCGCTTACATGGCCACCTATCTAACGTCCGAAGAAAAGATATTGGCGGCTCAGTTTGCCGATGACCGAAAAAAATACGTTACCCAGGGTCTAAATCCCGCAATAGCCGCTTTGCGGGCAAACAACTTCACGGAAATGACCCGAATCATTTTGGAAACTATCGAACCCCTCTATCAACCAGTTCATAATGGAATCAAGGCACTTGGCAACCTGCAATTGAGTGTGACAAAGCAGGAGTATGAGAATTTACAAAATCACTACGATATTATTTTCAACTTTATCATCTCTATAGCAATCATTGGCCTGGGATTTGCTATCTGGCAAAAATTTTCTCTTGTCCGTGCCATTTCCCAGCCGCTGGAGGGCGCATTAAATATTGCCCGGAGCGTTGCCGCAGGCAATTTGACGCAGAAAATCGAAGTCCACGCAACAGACGAAATTGGCCAGCTGATGAAAGCCCTGAAGGAAATTCACGATCACTTGGTGAAAGTCATCGGCCAAGTGCGTGACAGCGAAGCGCGTATCCATAAAGTGCTGGACAACATTGATGAAGGCATCATTACAATCAACGAAGGCGGTTTGATCGAAATCTTCAACCCGCTCGCGGAGCAAATTTTTGGCTACAAAAAACACGAGGTGATTGGTAAAAATTTCAACCTGCTGATGCGGGAGCCAAGCCGAGATCAGCAGTGGAACAAACCCACGGCTTTTGGATTGAACAATGAAGTGGTGGGCGTGCGCAAGGACGGTACAAATTTTCCGCTGGAATACCATACGCGTGAAATCCAATTCCATACGGGGCAATTTCATATTGTGATGACCAGGGATTTGACCACCATCAAGCAAGCAGCGGCGGCGCATAAAAAGTTTGCGCAGGTGCGGCGGCGCAACGCTCAGCTGGAGGCATCTGCCCGAGTTAGAACGGAGTTTTTCGCTACCATATCGCACGAACTA
>CAIRGS010000221.1 GCA_903878125.1 uncultured Nitrosomonadales bacterium
CTTTGTCCGGGGTGCCGACAACGCCCTGTGGCATAAATGGTTCAATGGCACATGGTCAGGCTGGGAGTCACTAGGTGGCGTACTAACCTCGGATCCGGCGGCCGTTTCCTGGGGCAACGGCAGAATCGATGTTTTTGTTCGGGGTACTGACAATGCGCTGTGGCATAAATGGTTCGATGGCGGGTGGTCAAGCTGGGAGTCACTAGGTGGGACTCTGAGCTCCGGCCCCGATGTTTCTTCCTGGGTCGCTGGGCGCCTGGATGTCTTTGTCCGAGGTTACGACAATGCCCTGTGGCATAAATGGTTCGACAGTCTGTTTGATGATAAGCCGGTTAAACTTGATGCTCTTCGTGATATTACGGTGCACGCCCAGAGCGAGCGAATTGCACTTGCGGATGTGCCTATCGAGGATCTGGTGCAGGGGGACACCATCTCCCTTGACCGAATATATCTCGGATTTAAAAAAGGGCACAGAATAATCCTTACCGGAGAACGCAGTGATTTGATGGGCGTCGTTGAAAGTGAGACGGCACAGCTAAAGGATATCATCATAGAGGCTGGTTTTACTGTAATAACACTTGATAAAACCCTCGGCCACAGTTATTTGCGTGACACTGTGGCGATATACGCCAATGTCGCGCTCGCCACCCACGGCGAGACCGTGCATCAGACTTTCGGCAGCGGCGCGGCGCGACTTTCCCATCAACGCTACACCCTCAAACATACACCGCTCACCTTCGTAGGCGCCGAGAATGAGACCGGCGCAGAGGCGGCATTGGAGGTGCGGGTCAACGATATCCGCTGGAACGAGACGCCCACCTTCTACCAGGCCGGTGCCGATGACCGCTCCTACGTGCTGCGCGTGGAAGAGGACGGTGCGGGAATCATCCAGTTTGGCGATGGCCGCCATGGCGCGCGCCTGCCCACCGGCCAGGATAATCTGCGTGCCGTTTATCGCAAGGGCATCGGCTCAGCGGGCAACGTGCAAGCTGGCCAGCTTGCGCAACTACTCTCACGTCCATTGGGCTTGAAAGCAGTGAGCAACCCGCTGCCTGCCGCGGGTGGCGTGAATGCAGACAGTTCAACCCATGCTCGGCGCAACATGCCGCTAGGCGTGCGCACACTCGGACGCGTGGTTTCGGTGCAGGACTATGAAGATTACGCACTCGCATTCACCGGCATCGCCAAGGCCCAAGCTACTGTGCTAAACACCCGCGCCGGGCGCACTGTATTCATCACCGTCGCCAGCGATGGCGGCGTTCAACCGCCGGACTTGACTCTCGCTAAACTGCTCAACACCCTTAAACAAAACGGTGATCCGCTGGTGCACTGCGAAACAAAGCCGTACAACGAGGCAACCTTTCATCTCGCCCTGCGTATCAAATGCGACCCGGATCACGACGGCAAAAAAGTGTTGGCCGATGTCGAGACCGCACTGCGCGCAGCTTTTTCCTTCGATGCACGCGATTTCGGCCAGACTGTGTCTCGCTCCCAGATTATTGCGGTAGCGCATGAGGTGGAGGGCGTTCTGGGGGTGGACCTGGATCGTTTTTATCGAGGCACCACCATTGCGCTGGAACAGCGCCTGACACCGGCCGCCGCGACCAACGATGCGCAGGGTAATGGCATCGCCGCCGAGTTATTGCTGTTAGATACCGGGTCATTTGATTATCTGGAGGAGATGCCGTGAACTCGACCGCCGACCGCCTCTATGAACTGCTGCCCGCCATTCACCGCATACGCGATGCGGAGCAAGGCTATCCGCTGCGCGAGCTGCTCGCCGTCATCGCCGAGCAGGTGGCAGCCATGGAGGAAAACATCGAACAACTCTACGACGACCAATTCATCGAAACCTGCGCGCCGTGGGTGGCGCCTTACATCGGTGATCTCATCGGCTATCGCACCCTGCACGGTGTAGTGCCTAACGTGGCCTCGCCGCGAGCCGACGTGGCCAACACCATCCGTTATCGCCGCCGCAAGGGCACGGCATCCATGCTTGAGCAACTGGCGCGCGATGTCACCGGCTGGCCAGCTCGGGCAGTGGAGTTCTTTCAGCTGCAGGGCTGGACGCAGAACATGAATCATCTGCGTACCCATTCGCACTACGCGCCGGATCTGCGCAACCAGGAAAGACTGCACTGGCGCGACACCGCCTTCGACACGATCGCGCACACCGTGGACGTGCGGCGCATCAGCACTGGCGCCGCGCGCCACAATATTCCCAACATTGGCCTCTATCTGTGGCGGGTTCGCGCGTTTCCGTTGACCCGCTCGCCGGCAGTAATCGATCCAGATATCGGCGGCGGACTGCGCTTCCGCTTCAATCCGCTGGGCACCGACATGGCGCTTTACAACACGCCGGAAGCGGAAGAAGAGATAGCGCATCTGGCCGAACCGCGCAAGGTACCGATGCCGCTCGCTCGCCGCTGGCTCAAGGCCCATCTCGGCGACTACTACGGCCCCGGCAAAAGTTTATGGCTGGAATTGGACGGCAATCCACCGCAGCTAATTGCGCGCAACAACATCTGCATCTGTGATCTCAGCGACATCAAGGACGGTGGCGGCAATGTCATCGCCTGGGCGCACCAGCCTGCTGCCGGTTCCGGGCTGGTGGCCATTGACCCGGTGCTGGGCCGCATCGCTTTTGCCGATGCACCGACCTCGGCTCCGCTTGTGAGCTTTCATTACGGCTACACCATTGCCATCGGTGGCGGCGAATACGAACGCGGCGAGCCAGTCGTTCCTTTCATGCCGCTGCAAACCGTGCATGGCGGCGCGGCACTGCAGCCAGCGCTCAACTTGGCGCAAAATGGCGGCACGGTGGAAGTGCTCGACAGCCGCTGTTATGTGGAGACGCCCTCGATCACCGTGAATGCCGGTAAGACGGTCGTGTTGCGTGCGGTCAATGGTGCGCGCCCTCTGCTGGCGGCGAGCGGTGATATCACGCTGACGCTCGGCGCCGAAGCGACCTTGATCCTCGATGGCTGGGTAATCAGCGGCGGTACACTCAGGATGGCTGCTTTCCCCGACTCTCAGCCGCGTTATCTCGTGCTGCGCGATTGCACGCTGGTGCCGGGAACGTTCGGAGCGGCCGATGGCCCCGGTCTGGTGGTCAGTCATGCCTTCGCCAAGATAGAGCTGGAACGCTGCATTACCGCACCGCTGCATATCGTCGCTGATGCTGAAGCCTCGTTAAGCGAATGCATCGTGGATGCGACCTCGCAAAAATTCATTGCCTTTCGTGGCCCTGGCGCCGATGCCCTCGCAGAAGGCGGTGCACTCACGCTGGAAAGCTGCACCGTCATCGGCAAAGTCCACACCCGGCAATTGACGCTGGCCAGTGATTGCATCTTTGTTGCTGCGCTCACCACGGGTGGTGACACATGGAAGGCACCGCTTTGGGCCGAGCGCCGCCAACAAGGCTGCGTGCGTTTTTCCTATATACCGCCCGGCTCGCGCACACCATCCCGCTATCACTGCCAACCTGAAGATAGCGAGCAGCAGATTTGGCCGCAATTTACCTCGCTACATTACGGTGATCCCGGTTATTGCCAGTTGTTACAGAGCACCTCAGACAAGATACGTCGTGGCGCCCATGACGAAAGTGAGATGGGCGTACTGCATGGTTTGTATCAACCGCAACGCGAAACCAATTTGCGCGTGCGGCTGGAAGAATATCTGCGCTTTGGCCTGGAAGCGGGATTGATCTACGGAAGTTAAGGGTGGCATTGCCGCCAAAATAAGGAGAAAGTCATGAGTGGAGATTACAGCCGAGTTCGATTCGATCCCCGCATCGATCTGTCCGGCGTCTTGATGCAGCAAGGGCGCGTGCAACTGGACTCGGATTGGAATGAGTGGGTGGCGGTACTGGACAGGCGCTTGCGCGCCGAGAGCGTGGATACGTTTGGCGTGCATGTTACGCCGGGTATCACGGGCGTGGCGGTGGTCTCGCCGCAGACGCCGGACGCCTTCAAGATCGAGGCTGCCGGGGGTAATATCAGCATCGGTCGCGGCCGCATGTATGTGGATGGGCTGCTGGCGGAGAATCACGGCGGTGGCGCAGCGGAGTTCGATGCTGTGCTCGCTGAGTTGAGAGGAAAAACGGCGCTGGCGTACAACCTGCAGACATATTTCCCCGCGCCGCCGACCTTGCCCAGTGGCGGGCCGCATCTCGCCTATCTCGAAGTTTGGCAGCGCGAGGTTACCTATCTGCAACAACCCAATCTGGTCGAAAGCGCCGTGGGCGTGGATACCACCACGCGCTTGCAAACCGTGTGGCAGGTGCGGATGCTGACCAATATCGGCGGCGCCGATTGCATCACACCCGACAGTGCGGTGGCGGGCTGGCAAACGCTCACCCTTCCTTCTGGCGGGCGTATGTCGATCAAGGCGGAGGGCGTTCCGCCCGATCTCGATCCATGCGAACTCCCGCCCAGCGGTGGTTATCGAGGACTGGAGAATCAGCTCTATCGCGTCGAGATTCATGACGGCGGCGCCGTGGGTGCGGCGAAGTTCAAATGGTCGCGCGACAATGCCAGCGTGGCGAGCAATGTAGTGGAAATTGTCTCTCAGACCGCGACCAGCACCGAGCTTAAATTGGCTAGCCTGGGCCGTGACGCGGTGTTGCGTTTCAACACCGGTGATTGGGTGGAGATACTTGACGACCGGCGCGAACTCAGCGGCGAAAACGGCGATCCTGCGCTACGCCGCGGCGTGATGCGCAAGATCAGCGTCGACGATGCCAAGCAAACCATCAGCTTTACCCCCGCGTTGTCAGCGAATCTCGTTCCCGGCGGCGGCCTCGATACCCTGGATTCCCGCCACACCCGCGTGCGGCGTTGGGATCAAAAGGGCACGGTGCGAGACGCGAACAACAATGTCATCGTCAATCTCGACTCGGCGGGTAGCACTGGTCTGATCCCGGTGCCGGCTGCGGGCGTTTGGGTGGTGCTGGAAAACGGAATTAAAATTCAATTCGGTCTTGACCCCTCCGGCGGCGGATTCCACTGCGGGGACTATTGGGTATCCGCAGCACGCACCAACGACACCTCGGTGGAAACCTACACCCAAGCGCCGCCGCGCGGCATTCATCGCCATTATGCGAGGCTGTCTATCGTCACCTTCCCCGACGACGAAACCGACTGCCGCGTGAAATGGCCGCCTGAATGCGGCGGGTGCTGCACTATCAATGTCGCACCTCGCGAAAATATCCAGACCGCGATCGACTCGCTGCCGGATGAAGGCGGTTGCGTGTGCTTGAAAACGGGCGTGCACGACATCAGCGCGACCATACAGATACTCTCGTCACACATCATTCTGCGCGGCGAAAGTCCCAGTGTCATTGTGCGCGGAGCGGGGTTGGATCGAACTTTGCAGATCGGCGACGCCAACGCGCTGGTCAGCGACATCGTCGTAGAAAGCATATGCTTCGAAGCGACGGCTGCCGCCACCACCACCACCACCAACACCAACACCAACAACATTGGTGCGCTGCTGTATTTGGAAAATTGTACGCGGGTGCGAGTGGAACATTGTGCGCTCTCCGTCGTGGTTCCCGAGACGCAAACACCGCCCTCCTATGTCGGCATCAATTTGAGCGGCGTGACCGATGTCGAGCTTATAGCCAATCGTCTGGACAATTTTCTCATTGGCATCCTGAGTAGCGATTATCAGGGCGGTCTGCGCATCGCAGACAACGCCATCGACGGCACCACCGGCCTGTTTCTCAATCAGCCCGATGGTTCCAACGGCCAATACGGCATACGGATAGATACCGATCATACCCAGCCTTGCCGCATCGAGAATAACCGCATCCGCCATTTCTGGGTCGGCATCTCTTTGCGCCGTCAGGCCGTGGGTTCGCTCGTCGCTGACAACCGCATCAGCCGCAGCGCCGGAATCACGCAAGACACGTTTCCCGGTGATGTCGTGCAATTACGCAATTACCTGGACGCCCGCTTCTACGCAATAGATGTCGAAGCTGCCCAATGCGAGGTGCGCGGCAACCAGATCGATCTGTTCTCCGCTGCGTGGGGCGGCATTCGTGTCAGCGGTGATCACGCAATGATCGCCGCCAATTTCATGGGAGCGACAGCACAAGAGGGGCAGCTGACGGTGCCCGCCGGCATTTATTGCTTGGCCGATGCGAAAAATGCTCGCGCCGCCGATCACACTGTGGTGCGCAACAATCAATTGCTGGGTCCGCAAGCGGGCATCGTTATTTCGCGCATCGGCGGCGCGGCCGTCAGCAGCAATCACCTCGATGGCGGTGGCGCCGGATGGTACGGTGTGCGGGTGGATGATTGCAGTGACAGCAGCATCGACAACAACGATCTGCGCGAAGTGTTCTTCGCCGTGCATCTCAGCGAGGGCGAACGCAACCGTATAACGGGTAATCGCATCGATCAGGCAGGCACAGGCATTACCGCCATACAGGAAGCCAACCTGGAAATCAGCGGCAATCTTTTGCAGTCCTGTCTGCTTCTAGGTATGGCGATATTCGTGCGTAGCGCCACTGCGCTGCTCGCAAACCGGGTGCTTAATTGCGGCTATGCTCCCAAGTTTTCGATAGGCATTGGCGTGTTCGCCGAAGAGTTGTGGGCTCCTACCGGTGCCCATCTGCGCATTGAAGATTGCGAGGTAATCGATACCGGCATCTCCGACGACGGCAGCCAGACTACCACCGTCAGTGCTATTGGCATCGGTGGCTGGATGCCCGCCTGCCAGATCAGCGGCAATCGGGTCGGCTACACGCGAGCCGGCAAACTGGATCCGTCGCAGGAACACCGGGCTCTGTGGCTGATGGGCCCGTTCGCCATTTGTTACAAGACTGCCAAGGGCGAATTCGTCAACTCGTTTGGCAGTGCGCAAGTGAGTGACAATCACTTGCGCGGCCCAGGCCGCAGCCATTTAATGGAATTTATGCGTGCCGATTTCCCCATAAGTCCCGGTAGCCCCCTCGTCTTTAGTTTCTGTTTCGAGAAAGTTATCTTCAACAATAACGTTTGCGACCACCTGAGCGCGGAGGCTAACGAGCATGGCGCGAGCGTCCGGCTGTGGGGCGGGCAACTGATTGCCATGGGCAATCACGTCAAAGCAGCAGCCAACGTCAATGCCATGTCGCTGGGCAACCGATTCGAGATCGCGCTCATGGGCAACATCACCACCGGAGATTACATCAACACCGGCACCGTCACCCCGTCACCGATCGATAATTTTAACGTCAAAATAATTTAAGGAGCGAACAACATGGACATCAAGACATTGGAGCAAGCGCTCAAGCTGCAAAATGACCTCGCCACCCGGCTCACACAAAGCATGGTATCGCTGCGCATGGGCAAGATGCCGAGCATTGACATGACACTCAAGGAAAAGGA
The DNA here is from genome assembly GCA_903878125.1 of uncultured Nitrosomonadales bacterium. Classification (GTDB taxonomy): domain Bacteria; phylum Pseudomonadota; class Gammaproteobacteria; order Burkholderiales; family Gallionellaceae; genus Nitrotoga. Next base: position 7,377 of record CAIRGS010000221.1, read on the forward strand.
GCAATGGGTTGCCCGCGCCCAAGCGGAGGTCGAAACTGCCGTCAAGGAGCGAGATGAAGCCATAAGCCGCTGGGATAAGCGCGTCACGCAACGCAAAGCGAGCGTCGTCAAGCTGCAAGGGGAATTGAAAGACCTCAAAAATCAACTTGCGGAACAAAACGACCCATCCAAAGACAGGAAAGCTGCAAATTCAAAAAAAGAAGTGCGCAGCAAAAAATCTCGATAACCAGAAACAGATGTTTTGTTTGTCGGCTGCGAATGAAACGTTGGTCCAGGATGGTGATTTGCGTTCAACCAGGAAACTGGCTGAATCAGGCGACGCATCAATTGCTAAACTGACCTCATCCAGCGCCGCGCGACATCATTTACGCTCAACGATTGATTAACTGCGTGACTTGCCCATCAGGCCAGAAAATGCTTGGACTGGAAAACCTCTCATAAGGTATTATTTGGTCAACGCAGTGCACGGACTGATCCGACACTGTACGCTGCAATATGAATGTGGATAGAAGAGAGGAAGCATAGATGAAGATTGCAAAAAATGTTTTGGAACTGATAGGCAATACACCATTGGTGCAATTAAACCGCGTGAGCGAAGGCATAGATGCCACTATCCTGGCCAAGTTGGAATTCTTCAGTCCCGCGCTCAGCGTTAAGGATCGTATCGCTGCATCAATGATTGAGGCTGCTGAAAAAGAAGGCAAAATAAAACCAGACACAATTATCCTGGAGCCAACATCTGGCAATACCGGTATTGGTCTTGCTATGGTTTGTGCAGCTCGCGGTTATAAGTGTGCATTCATTATGCCGGACAACATGAGCCGTGAGCGGCGCCTGTTAATGAAGGCTTATGGCGCAGAACTTATTCTAACTCCAAGCACGGACGGTATGCCCGGAGCAATGAAGAGGGCGAAGGAAATGGCTTTAGCCGATCCGCGCTACCTCGTATTACAGCAATTCTCTAATCGCGCTAATCCTGCCATCCACCGTACCACTACCGCCGAAGAAATCATGCGCGACACCGATGGCCTGATAGATATCTTTGTTGCGGGTGTGGGAACTGGGGGCACTATCACTGGTGTAGGCGAAGCATTGAGAGAAATTTATTCGGGCGTGCAAATAATTGCCGTGGAACCCGATGCCTCGCCCGTACTTTCCGGTGGTGAGCGTGGCCCGCACGCTATTCAAGGTATAGGGCCAGGTTTTATACCTGAAATCCTCAATAAAAATATATTCCACGAAACAGTTCGTGTTAAAGATGAAGATGCATTCAATATGGCACGGCGCCTGGCAAAGGAGGAGGGCCTGCTGGTCGGTATTTCATCCGGTGCGGCAGTTTGGGCTGCCCTTGAAATTGCCAAGCGTCCGTTAAATGCTGGCAAGATGATCGTGGTGATGATCCCGTCATTTGGTGAGCGGTATTTGACTACTAAATTGTTCGCTGACCTGGATGTGGATTAATCAGCTGTTGTGCAAAATACAGTACACAGAAAAGTAGGTTGCCAATAATAAACGCTATTCATTAAAAACCATTTTGACGGCTGGTGCCGTTTGTGTATAATGCGCGACTCTGTAAAACCGCATTCAAGCGAGGTTGTTATGTACGCAGTAATCAAGACTGGTGGTAAGCAATATCGTGTTGTCGCAGGCGAAACCCTGAAAATTGAAACCGTTGCTGGTGAAGTCGGCAGTGCGATCGTGCTGGACAAGGTGCTCATGGTCGGTAGTGGCGATAAAGTATCTGTTGGCCAACCTCTATTGGCTGGCGCTACTGTCACGGCAACCATAATTTCAAATGGTCGTGGCGAAAAGATCAGAATCTTCAAGATGCGTCGACGTAAGCACTATCAAAAACATCAAGGTCATCGTCAAAACTTCACTGAGATCCGCATCGACGGCATTTCGGCGTAATATTGAAGGAGAAGAAACATGGCATCAAAAAAAGGTGGCGGCAGTACCAGTAACGGTCGCGATTCACACTCAAAACGCCTCGGCGTGAAATCCTATGGCGGCGAATTAATTAGCGCTGGCAGCATTATCGTAAGACAGCGCGGAACTCGATTCCACGCGGGTGACAACGTTGGCATGGGCAAGGATCACACCTTGTTTGCGAAAATTGATGGCAAGGTAGTGTTCGCCGTTAAAGGTGCGCAAAGACGCAAGACTATCTTCGTGGTTCCAGCTTAAGTACTCCTAGCCAAGTACAATAAGCCCTATCGCGAGGTAGGGCTTTTTTATTTGCAGGGATATCAGACATCATGAAATTCATCGACGAATCAAAAATTGAAGTCATCGCAGGCGATGGCGGCAATGGTGCGGCCAGCTTTCGGCGAGAAAAATATATCGACAAGGGCGGCCCCGATGGCGGGGATGGTGGTTGGGGCGGCAGCGTGTATGCGCTCGCAGATCGCAACATCAACACCTTGGTGGATTACCGTTTTGCGCGCCATCACCGCGCGCGCAATGGTGAAGCTGGGCGTGGCGCAGATTGCTATGGCAAAGGTGCGGAAGATGTTGTATTGCGCATGCCGGTCGGCACTGTCATCACTGATATTAATACCGGTGAACTGATTGCCGACCTGGATCATGATGGACAAAAAATGTTGCTCGCCCAAGGTGGCAAAGGCGGCTTAGGAAATCTGCACTTTAAATCCAGCACCAACCGCGCCCCGCGTCAATGCACCCCAGGCGTTGAAGGTGAACGGCGCGAACTGCAATTAGAGTTGAAAGTACTTGCCGACGTGGGTTTGCTGGGCATGCCCAATGCAGGTAAATCCACCTTCATTCGCGCGGTTTCCGCTGCCCGCCCCAAGGTGGCGGATTATCCCTTCACCACGTTACACCCGAACTTGGGCGTAGTTCGAGTATCGGCCGAAAAGAGCTTCGTCATCGCCGACCTTCCCGGCCTGATTGAAGGCGCTGCCGAAGGTGCGGGGCTGGGACACCAGTTTTTACGCCATTTGATGCGTACCCGTTTGCTGTTGCACTTGGTCGACATTGCCCCGATGTACGAGGGAGTCGATCCGGTGCATGAAGCCAATTCAATTCTGAATGAACTAAAAAAATATGACGAAGCGCTGTATAACAAGCCGCGCTGGCTAGTACTTAACAAGCTTGATCTGTTACCTGATAAAGATGAAAAAATCGCCGCTTTTCTGAAAGCATTCCACGACTACACGCGTTATTTTGCCATCTCCGCGATTAATGGTGATGGCTGTAAAGAGTTGTGCTATGCCATCATGGAGCACGTGGAGCAGGTTGCCAGGCAGGAAGAGTTGGACAATGCTGAAAGCGCCAAAAAAACCGATACCCTAATACTTTAATGCATCATGAAAACCATTCTGGCCCAGTGCAAACGCATCGTCGTCAAAGTTGGAAGCAGCCTGGTCACCAACCAAGGTGAAGGACTGGACATCCCCGCAATCCGAAACTGGGCGCAGCAAATTGCTGCGCTACGTGAAGAGGGGCACAAAGTCATATTGGTCTCCTCTGGCGCGATTGCCGAAGGCATGCAGCGACTGGGCTGGAAAAAACGTCCAAGCGCCGTGCATGAATTGCAGGCAGCTGCTGCAGTCGGTCAGATGGGCTTGATACAGGTGTACGAAAGCTGCTTTAGCGCACACGGCCTGCATACAGCGCAAATATTGCTCACCCACGCCGACCTCGCTGATCGTGAACGCTATCTCAACGCCCGTTCTACCCTGTGCACTCTGCTGACCCTTGGCGTTATTCCTGTCATCAATGAGAATGACACTGTGGTTACCGATGAAATCAAGTTTGGCGACAACGACACTTTAGGCGCATTGGTTGCCAACCTGATTGAAGCTGATGCGCTCATTATTCTCACTGACCAAATCGGCCTTTACACTGCCGACCCACGAAAAGATCCGAATGCTACGTTAATTAGTTTGGCACAAGCTGGCGATGAAAAGCTTGAGGCCATGGCAGGTGGTGCGGGAAGTCACATCGGGAGCGGTGGCATGCTCACCAAGGTGCTCGCCGCAAAACGTGCTGCACGGAGCGGGGCGCACACTGTGATCGCGTCTGGACATGAAATAGACGTGTTGCCACGCCTGATGCGTGGCGACAGTATCGGTACTCTGTTGGAAGCACAGCCTTTACCTCTGAATGCGCGCAAACAATGGCTGGCGGATCATCTGCAAATCAGCGGTAAGGTAACGCTGGATGCTGGCGCAGTGCATGCTCTGCGTAACGAAGGCAAGAGCCTGCTGCCGGTTGGTATCACCAGTGTTAGCGGGGAATTCGTGCGCGGCACAGTGGTCGCCATTTTGGATACGAATGGACAAGATATCGCGCGCGGCCTGATTAACTACAATGCTACAGAAACGCGCCGAATCGCCGGCCATGCCAGTAACGAAATCGAATCCCTCTTGGGTTATGTTGATGAGCCAGAGCTGATACATCGAGACAACTTGATTTTATTGTGAGCAACAAGCTAAATTTCTGATTCTCAATGCGCATATATCCGCTTGCAGCGCATCTCAAAAAGCATTCACTACATTACCTTCCCTGGATTCATTAAATTATTTGGGTCGAATGTGTGCTTGATGTTGCGCATCAGCTCCAATTCCAGCGCACTTTTATAATGGCGTATCTCGTTACGTTTGAGTTGCCCCAACCCATGCTCAGCGCTGATGCTGCCATTTAGTCCATGCACGATATCGTACACGATGCTGTTAACCTGTTGGCTTTGCGCGATGAAGGCCGGGTTTTGCGCTGAATTCAGCATTGAGATGTTGTAGTGAATGTTGCCATCACCGATATGGCCGAAGGCAACGATGCGCAGACCATTGAATGCGGCATGTAGGGCGGCATTTGCCTGGGCGATGAATTCTGCCACGTGGCTGATTGGCACGGCGACGTCATGTTTGATACTGATGCCCTCGCGTTTCTGCGCTTCGCTAATATTTTTGCGCAAACTCCACCAGCTTGCGGCGCTATCTTTCGAATCTACGGCGAACTCGAGGATGCCAGCACCGAAAGCTTGCAGCGTATTGAGCAAAGGTCCGTCCAGGGGCGCTTGCAGAACATCCGACAGCTCGATCAGCACAATCCATTCATGGCGCGTGATAAATGGCTCAACCGAATCGGGGATATGCTCTAAAACGAGATCCAGGCAGGATCTTGAAATGATCTCGAAGGCACTTATTTTGTCCCCGCAATTAGCACGCAAATGTGCGAGCAGCTTTACCGCCACCGCCGGATCGCTTACTGCCACACACGCGGTTACCACCGATTGAGGACGCGGAAACAGCTTCAGCACGGCGGCAGTGATAATGCCCAGCGTGCCCTCTGCGCCGATGAATAAGTGCTTCAAATCATAGCCGGTGTTGTCCTTGCGCAAACTGCGTAATCCATTCCAGATACGGCCATCGGGCAAGACCACTTCCAGTCCGAGCACGAGGTCGCGCATGTTGCCATAGCGCAGCACGCTGATACCGCCGGCATTGGTGGAAATATTGCCGCCGATTTCGCATTGCGCCGCGATGGCGGAGAGGCCGAGAGGGAACAGACGGTTAGCCTGTTCTGCCGCCTCTCGTGCCGCAGCCAAGGTGCAGCCTGCCTCCACGGTTAATGTATAGTTGGTAGTATCCAGCGCATGAATTTTGTTCATGCGCGACAGGTTAAGCACGATCTGTTGGCCTTGTGGCAACGGTACTGACCCCCCGCTTAAACTGGTGTTGCCACCCTGAGGGACAATGGCGATGCGGTGCTCGGCACACAGCGCGACTACCGCAGCAACTTGTTGCGTATCGCCAGGCAGCACCACAGCTAACGCCATGCCGCTAAAGCGCCCGCGCCAGTCGGTACAATAGGGTGTTGCGGTTTCACCGCTCAGCACGTGATGGGTGCCGACTACGTTACGAAGTAAATTTATCAAATCTGGAAGCATATAAAATATTTCCTTGAAGTGCCATATTTCACAAATGATCTGACGATTTAGAAATCAATCGGGTCAATGTCCAGCGACCAGCGCAGTTTTTGTGCGGGTAGCGCATCCAGCAAGGGCCGCCACTCGCGCAGGAATTTCTGCAAGGGTTTTCGCGCTTCGCTTTGCACCAGCAAGTGCGCTAAAAAATGGTTAGCGCGACGCGGCATGGCAGCAGGAACCACACCGTAAATCTCAACTGGCATGGAGAGTTCAACTGCAGTTTCGCGCGCTCGTTGCAGGAAAGTATACATGTGGGCCTCATGTTTGGCTTCAGCACGCAGCAACACTTGATACATGAATGGCGGGAAACCGGCGGATTGGCGTTCCGCCAGCAGGGTTTTTGCCCAAGTATCGTAATCATGTTCTCGCAACGCGCGGAACAAGGGATGATCAGGAAATGCGGTCTGGATTAGTACCTCGCCCAGCTTGTCGGCACGGCCAGCGCGCCCTGCTACTTGGACGAGTTGGGCAAACAACTTTTCCGATGCTCGAAAATCGCTACTGTATAACGCGCTGTCCGGGTTCAGTACTCCCACCAGCGTCAGGTTGGGGAAGTCATGTCCCTTTGCCAGCATTTGCGTACCGACCAGAATGTCCACCTTGTCATCCTGAATTTGCTGACGCATGGCTTGCCATGTTCCTTTATTGCGCGTGCTGTCACGATCCACGCGCAGGATGCACGCTTTGGGGAAGTGTTCCTGCAACGCGTTCTCCACCCGTTGTGTGCCGATTCCAACCGGTTGCAGGTCGGTGTTGCCGCACGATGGACAGGCATGCGGCACACGCTCCTGATGGCCGCAATGGTGGCAACGCAAGCGGCGATCTTTAAGATGCAGCACCAACTTGCCCGCGCAATTTGAACAGCCGGACAGCCAGCCGCAAGCACCGCACATCAATACGGGTGCATAACCGCGCCGATTAATGAATATCAGACTCTGTTCGCCGCGCTGTAGCCGCTCGGCCAGTGCCTTAAGAAGCGGCTCACTGAGACCGTGTTGCATAACGATATTGCTGGTGTTAATACAGCTCACCGTCGGCAACCGCGCCCGTGCCGCCGCGCGCTGGGTCAGGCGCAACATTTGGTAGCGACCGCTCTGAGCGTTGTAATAGCTTTCCAGTGAAGGGGTCGCGGATCCTAATACAATCGGCACGCCACGCTGGCTAGCACGAAAGATTGCCACATCTCGCGCCGAGTAACGTAAGCCATCCTGCTGCTTGAACGAAGCGTCATGTTCCTCATCCACTATCAACAGCGCCAGTTGTGGCAGCGGCGTGAACACTGCCAGACGCGTACCCAGAATGATCCGCGCCCGGCCGGACTGCGCACGCAGCCAGTTCTGCATACGTTCACCATCACTTAAGCCACTGTGCAGACTGACCAGCTCAACATCCGGCAAGCGGCTGCGAAAATAATTTTCCAGCTGAGGCGTAAGATTGATTTCCGGCACCAGCAGTAACACTTGCCCTCCCTGCTGCAATATCCGGTTCATCAGATGCACATAAATCTCGGTCTTGCCGCTACCGGTGATACCGTGCAGCAGGAAGCAGCCAAAGCATGATGCTTTAGTAATGGCGTCCACTGCTTGCTGCTGCTCAAAGGTCAACGTATGAGTATTGTTGAATGTAAATGTGCTGGGAGCCGCAGGCACTGCACACGTCTCCACCCATCCCGCATGCGACAAGGCTTTAAGCGCAGATGCTCCGCTTGGTGATAGCGCGCGCACTTGCGCGGCACTTAATGAATCCAACTTCAAGGCTGCGAGTATGCGGTGCTGCACCACATTGCGCGTGGATAGAAGGCTCAAGTCGAGCGCACGGCCGCTAACGCTTAGGCTGTATTGCATCGTTTCCTTGAGCGTGACAAGCTGGCTGGCACGCAAACGTACCGGCAAGGCGGACAGCACAGTAACACCAAGGGGATAGTGGTAATAGTCGCTGCAGAAGCGCAGCAAAACAAGTAGTTCATCGGATAGTGGTGGAACATCCCCCAGTACCTGCAAAACGGGTTTGATACGTTCCGTAGAAAGGACAGAATCCATTCCACATTCCATCACTACGCCGACCATTTTTTTGCGTCCAAATGGAACCAATACACGGATTCCCGGGACGATCACAATGCTACTGTCTAACGAATAGTCAAATAGTGTTGACAATGGCACATCTAGCGCGACGCGAACAATTGCCATTTAAAAAAGTTTGCTCCACTAATTTCTATAATACTGAGCTAAGCTGACTGACTTAATTGAGTATTTTTTATTGCCCACATAAGCTGTGGATAACAATGTGGACAATTCCAATATAACTAGGTTAACTACTAATGCTATATACAGTTTTGTCCAGCCGCTCATTTCATAGGCATAATTTATGTCTAGTAAAAACAATAATTTAAATTGAACGCTCTAATATTATAATAAAAATTATTCTCATAATGGATAGATGCGCGATTTGTGTATAACCAGACGTAATGTCAAGCATTTTTAGTGATATTTACGACTTAATTCATGGACTGCCTTCACCAACACCGCAGCATTGTCAGGGTTAGTGAATTGAGAAATGCCATGTCCCAGATTGAATACGTGACCGCTGCCATAGCCATAACTAGCCAGCACGCGTTCCGTCTCGGCACGGATAACTTCCGGCGTGGCAAATAGCACGGCAGGATCCAAGTTGCCTTGCAGCGCAACCTTATGGCCCACTTTTTGTCGCGCTATGCCAATATCCATGGTCCAGTCCAAGCCTACCGCATCGCAGCCAATATCGGCGATGCTATCCAGCCACAAACCACCACCCTTAGTAAATACTATCACTGGAATCTTCACGCCGTCATATTCGCGCTTAAGCCCCTGCACGATTTTCTGCAAGTAAGGCAGTGAAAACTCGTAGTAAGCAGCATGCGAAAGTACGCCACCCCAGGAATCAAAAATCATCACGGTCTGCGCACCCGCTTCAATCTGGGCATTGAGATACTGCGTTACCGCTTGCGCAGTGACTTCCAGAATGTGGTGCATTAGCTTGGGTTCCTTGTACATCAACGTTTTTACACGTGCATAATCGTCGCTGCCACCGCCTTCCACCATGTAACAAGATAACGTCCATGGGCTGCCAGAAAAACCAATTAATGGCACGCTACCATTCAGCGCCTTGCGAATTTGCGACACGGCATCGGTGACGTAACGCAGATCTTTGTCGATGTCTGGCACCCGTAACGCTTTGATAGCAGCCTCGTCGCGCAAGGGCCGCTCAAACTTGGGCCCCTCTCCTTCGGAAAAATACAGTCCAAGACCCATCGCATCCGGTATGGTGAGAATGTCGGAAAACAGAATCGCAGCATCCAGAGGGAATCGCTCCAGAGGTTGCAATGTAACTTCCGTAGCCATGTCCGGGCTTTTGCATAAATCCAGAAAACTGCCGGCGCGCTTACGCGTAGCACAGTATTCCGGCAGATATCGTCCAGCCTGGCGCATCATCCACACGGGGGTATAGTCAGTCGGCTGACGCAGCAAGGCACGAAGGAAGGTATCGTTTTTTAACTTGAAATTCATGTTGTTCTCTTTTAATTTAAATTGACTAAATTGGTGACGCAGATAAACGCAAAAATCGGGAAGATAATATGGTCTTCAAGCATCAATATCTTGAAGAGAAGAGATGCCTGCATTATTTTGTTGCTGCATCATCTGCCCCAGATGGGGATAGGTTATCGGATGCCAAGCGTGAGTGCAGTGTAGGCAATCCATATGGCCCATAGCCCAATAACCCTGCAAGTACCGGGCAGGGTTCCCGGAATGGCTGCTATTACGTGAGACCAGTGCAGCTTGCCCTGATATGGACTGCTTAATTTAGAGCGGCAAATTGGAACTGCCCATCAAATACTCATCCACTGCACGCGCCGCCTGGCGGCCTTCGCGTATTGCCCATACCACTAGTGACTGGCCGCGCCGCATATCGCCAGCAGCGAATACCTTGGCCACCGATGTCTGATAATAGCCCACTCCCTCAGTGACAGCCTTGGCATTGCCGCGACCATCTTTTTCAATGCCAAACGCTTCAAGGATTTGCTGCGTCGGGCTGACGAAGCCCATCGCCAAAAACACGAGATCGGCCTTCATCTCAATTTCGGTGCCTGGCACTTCTTGCATTTTTCCGTCTTTCCATTCGACGCGCACGGCATGCAATTTTTCGACCTTGCCATTTTTCCCGGTTAATTCCTTGGTTGCTACAGCCCAATCACGCTGACAGCCTTCTTCATGAGAGCTGGATGTGCGCAGTTTCATTGGCCAGTATGGCCAGACCAGGGGCTTATTCTCCTGCTCGGGCGGGCGCGGCATGACCTCAAACTGGGTCACCGAAGCCGCGCCTTGGCGGCTGGAAGTGCCTACACAGTCGGAACCCGTGTCGCCACCGCCGATCACCACCACGTGTTTGCCAGTTGCATTAATCTGATCGGGCACCACGTCTCCCGCCACTATTTTGTTTTGCTGCGGCAGAAATTCCATTGCGAAATGCACTCCCTGCAACTCGCGCCCTGGCACGGGCAAGTCGCGTGGCTGTTCAGCTCCACCGGCCAATACCACGGCGTCGAACTCATCCTTCAATTTCTGTGCCGACACCTGCACACCGATATTCTGCTTGACGCGGAATTCAACACCCTCGGCACGCATTTGTTCAATGCGACGGTCGATGTGGGTTTTTTCAAGTTTGAAGTCGGGAATACCATAACGCAAGAGGCCACCAATTCGATCATTTTTCTCGAATACCACCACGTCATGTCCGACGCGTGCCAATTGTTGGGCACACGCCAAGCCAGCCGGGCCAGAGCCGACCACGGCAATCCTCTTGCCGGATTTGGTTTGTGCTGGTTGCGGCAGCACCCAACCTTCTACCCAGCCTTTGTCGATGATGGCATGTTCGATTGATTTGATGCCTACCGCATCGTCATTAATGTTCAATGTGCAGGCCGCTTCACACGGTGCAGGACAAATACGTCCGGTGAATTCTGGAAAGTTGTTGGTAGAGTGCAGCACGTCCAGTGCCTGCTTCCAGTTGCCGCGATAAACCAAATCATTCCAGTCCGGGATGATGTTATTAACCGGACAACCTGTAGTACAAAATGGAATACCACAGTCCATGCAGCGCGAACCCTGCATAGCGGTCTGCTGGTCGGTCAGGCGCGGCATGAATTCTCGATAGTTTTTCAGGCGTTCTGCGATCGGCAAGCTCTGCTCGCTTAAGCGACGGAATTCCATAAACCCGGTAATCTTACCCATTTATACAGCCTCCAATTGCTTGGTTTGTTCCGCCGCGACTTCCTGCAAGGCGCGGCGGTATTCAGTTGGCATGACCTTGACGAATTTCGGCAAGTAGCGCGCCCAATTATTTAGAATATCCTGAGCGCGGACACTGCCGGTGTAGCGCAGGTGCGCACTCACCATGTCGCGCAAAACCTGTTCATCAGCCTTGCCGAGGTGGTTAAAATGCACCCGGCCATGTGTCTCGACTTCACCCAATTCGCTCGAAGCAGCCTCCTCGGGTACCGGTTCCAGTTGCACCATCGCCAGATTGCAACGTTGTTCGAAACCGCCATCCTCATCCAGTACATAAGCAACGCCGCCGGACATGCCAGCAGCAAAATTACGGCCGGTTTGACCCAGCACAGCCACTAACCCGCCGGTCATATATTCACAACCGTGGTCGCCCAAGCCTTCCACTACTGCAATAGCGCCGGAATTGCGCACCGCGAAACGCTCGCCAGCCACCCCTCGGAAATAGCATTCACCACTGGTCGCACCGTACAACACGGTATTGCCAACGATAATATTTTCCTCGGCCACTATGTTGCATTCCTTGGGCGGTAGCACCACGATGCGCCCGCCACACAACCCTTTGCCGACATAGTCATTGCCCTCTCCGGACAGCTCGAAGGTGATGCCGTGCGCGAGAAAAGCGCCGAAGCTCTGACCTGCCGTGCCTTGTAATTTCACCGTAATGGTATCGTTTGGCAATCCCGTTTGACCATAGCGCTTTGCCACTTCATGCGACAGCATTGCGCCGACGGTGCGGTTAACATTGCGAATGCGGCCTTCTATTATTACTGGCAACTTGATTTCCAAAGCAGGCATGGCTTCGGC
>CAIRGS010000222.1 GCA_903878125.1 uncultured Nitrosomonadales bacterium
GACAATTAAAAGATCCAGTGGAACTTTCTGCGCGACTTCCTTCAGCGTCTTCGCGTTTTTGAAGGTGACGATGCCAGAAAAAGAAATGTAGAAACCCATGTCAAGTGCGGCCTCTGCGACATCCCAGTTTTCGGTAAAACAATGCATCACACCAGCAACTTCAGAGGCATTTTCTTCTTGCATCAAACGTAATGTGTCGTCAGCTGCCGAACGCGTATGTATGATCAACGGCTTGCCGCATACGCGGGCAGCACGAATATGCGCCCGAAATCGGTCACGCTGCCACCCGAGATCACCCTTGAGGCGAAAGTAATCTAATCCTGTCTCACCAATGGCGACCACCTTAGGGTGTGTTGCCAGAGCGGTTAATTGTTCCACGCTCACCACTGGTAGATCTGCATAGTCAGGATGTACACCGACTGAGGCAAATATATGAGGATAGGTCTCGGCAATAGCGCGAATTTTTGGAAAATCTTCCAGTGTGACGGAAACGCTCAGAGCGTGAGTCACGCCGTTACCTTCCATTAAGGCCAGAACAGAATCGAACTGTGAGACAAGTTCTGGGAAATCCAGGTGGCAATGGGAGTCAACCAGCATGGGCATTCTCTATGTGTGGCGGATGCCATGATTATAGTGGCCCCGGACCCATCTCATTCGGGCCCAACCACATTCATTAATTAAAAGTTGGTCGGACCTGAAAGATAAAAGGACGCTGCCAACGTTACGTGCAATCGCCGCGATCTCGTCTATCAACGCGCTCAATTAACCTTCGTATTCCATTCGTAACGGTATGCCTTTAGTGCCTAGGCACTTGCAGGATGGGGGCACCGCATTAATACGGTTTGCCTGCTCTGACGCGTTGCCCACGGGTGACTGCAGCATAGGTCAGGAGCAACTGTTCGATATATAGGCGCGGATTCAAGGGATGGTGGATGGTGCGTTGTTGTCGCAACAATTCACGGTGGTATCGGGAGAGGTCGATCGGACGCAGTCCGTGTGCGGTTTCCGCGATCACTGTTTGGTAATCAGGATTAAACCGCGCCGGGCCGCCAGAGCGGACGCTAAGAAGATCGTAGGTCCAGCGCTGCAGCCAGCCCAGAAGTCGCACAGGTGGAATATCGCGTAGTTTTTCCGCAAGCGACAACATGATCAAATCCCTCGCGCTCAGACCATTCAGAAAGTCTTTGCGTTGGCTCCAAAACGTGTCATCACTTAGTTTTAAGGCAAGCAGCGGCGCGTTACCGGTTTGCGCCAGACTGATCGCCGGTTCGGCTACGCCCTGCTCCCGCAGCCACTTTGCTGCATCGTCTGCCGTTGGCGTGTGCAACACCACCTTTTGACAGCGACTATGAATGGTCGCCGGCAACTCGCTGGGACGATGCGAAACCAGCATGAAGCGCGTTCCGGCGGGTGGCTCTTCGAGATTCTTGAGCAGAGCGTTTGCAGCGTTCGTATTCATTGCCTCTGCCGGGTAGAACACGATAGTCTTACCGCCACGTTGATGGGAGGTCAGGAAGATAAAGTCCTGCAGACTTCGTACGTCTTCGATGCGGATTTCCTGGCTTGGTTTACGTTTTGATGTGGTGCTCTCTGCGTCCATGCTACCGTCAGCAGTGTCCTGCTCTTCGCCGCGCATGGCCTCCGGCAAAATTTCACGGTAGTCTGGATGAGAAGACGACGCAAACCAGCGGCAGCTTTGGCAAGCACCGCAAGCTGCACCATCGGAAGCGGGTGTTTCGCATGCCAGTGACTGGGCCAGTTTACGAACAAAATCAATCTTGCCGATGCCTTCCCTACCGATGAATAGCAGTGCATGGGGCAAGTTGGATTTGCGTTCCAGCAAATCACGCCAGGTCGATGTATGCCAGGGAAAAACACTCACTGCCATAATTGATCCACGAGCAGGACAAGATCGGCGTGCACCTCGGGAATAGTGCGGGAGGCATCTATGAGGCGAATGCGCTTCACGTCGTTTTTCGCTCGTCCCAGATAGC
>CAIRGS010000223.1 GCA_903878125.1 uncultured Nitrosomonadales bacterium
ATGAAATAAGGAATTCTCGAAAATTGAGACTGACAATATCTGTAATAAAGTGTAGAGAGAGGCATTGAGCTGGAGCTCCTTTTTGACGATCGCAATCAGCACGTAGGTGGAAACGGCGCATCATATTTTCGTCTTCACCGCGTTTTCGCTTGTGCCCAAAAAATGCTTGATGCGCAGATGTTGCTTGATCCATTTGAAGAACAACTCTACTTGCCAGCGGCTTTTGTACAGCGCGGCAATGGTCAACGGAGGCAGTGTCGTGTTGTTGGTCAGAAATACCAGCGTCTTGCCCGACACGGGATCTTTGTATCGGATACGTCGCAGATATTCGGGATAGTCGCGGGACACGTAAAAACAGTTGAGCCGAATCGCCTGATCGCAGATCACACCCGTGCTTCGGTCGGTCTTGGTCGAGTACACACGCTGTGTGTCCATCCCGCGTTTGGCGGGGGTCACAAAGAACGCGCCTGCCTGATGCAGCTTGAAGAGTCGACTGCAGTGAAGATAACCCCGATCCATCACGTAATACGCCCCAGCTTCGATGGGAAAAATATCGAGCACCTTGACGTCGCCCATCTTGCCGTCGCTGATATGAATGAAGGCCGGGATCGCGCCATGCAACTCCAGCAACGTGTGCATCTTTACCGCCGCCTTGGTGCTGCGAAACGGCGCACAGTCGAACAAACTTAAACACAGGTCGATAGTCGTCGAGTCCAGCGCGAAGATCGTCGCATCGAGTTCCAGACCGGTCGGCTCCTTGGCGTAAAGATCGCGGGCACGCAGAATCAAGCGCATCGCTAAGGCGTGGTAGATGTTCCAATCGCGCTGGTTCAGTGCACCCGAGAGCGTGGATCGAGCAGGGATAACGCTCAAGCCCATGTGAAAAAGTTTGCTTTAATTGGACGCCAAGCAGGATTCGATGTCGCGCAAAGACTCGCGCCACGTCAATTGCAAGAACGCCATCACGCGAAACTAATCGGCGCAGTCCAAGGGGTGCACTCCCGTATCTCCGCCGTGTCGGTCGATGATGCGTCCAAATGTCTTCCACGGAACGTACTCCATGACTTGCGCAAACAGTGTCTTGCCCACGTTCATACTGCACTCCAGGTTTGTCAAACCCGGAATGATCGCAAATGCTCAATCTGAAATTCAAATCGTGGACAACCATGAATCTCTTTAAACTCTTCTTAATGTTGACGTTGCCGCCGGTACGTCTCAATTTAACCGGACACTAGTGATATAAAATGGATAAATGATTTTTAGTATTTTAATAAAAAACTGTGGCCAATGTAATTTTATAATGCATGGTCGTTGATTGTCGGTAGCGGGTATCACTTATTCACCAGCCTCGCTGGTATGCTCAAGGTCACCAGCGCCCCAACAACCAGCACCGCCGCCAGCATGTACATGCCTGAGTCAGTCGAATGAGTTGTCTGCTTTAGCCACCCAACTAAATAGGGGCTAATGAAGCCGGCGAGGTTGGCAACCGAATTGATTGCGGCGATACCCATCGCCGCACCCGAGCCCAACAAAAAGGCAGTCGGCAGACTCCAGAACAGGGGTATTGCCGACATGATGCCCATGCACGCTACGGTCAGGGCCAGCAAGGCTGCCACGGTGCTGTCCATCCAGAGCACCGAACACACCAAGCCTGCAGCTCCGAAGATCATTGGCACCGCTACGTGCCAGCGCTTCTCGTTGGTCAGATCGGCACTGCGCGCGCAGAGCAGCATGGCCACTACGGCGGCCAACCAAGGGATCGACGAGAGCATGCCTATCTCAAAATTATCGGCGACGCCCATCCCCTGGATGATGGTGGGCAGCCAAAAGCTGATCCCGTACAGGCCCATGGTCATGCTGAAATACACTACGCCCATGATCCACAAGCGGTAGCTCTTAATTAGCTGCCTTACAGATAGGTGCTGTTTTTGATTTTCATCGTGCTCGATATTTTCAGCGAGCATCGTGCGTTCGGCATCACTTAGCCAGCGTGCTTGCGATATACGATCGCTCATGCAATAGATCACTACACCCCCCATCACGATCGCAGGCGCCGCCTCGAATAAAAACATCCACTGCCAACCATGCCAACCGTATACATTATCCCAGTTCTTGAGTATCCAGCCCGATATCGGTCCGCCCAGCACCCCCGCCAGAGGGATGCCGGTCATAAAGAGCGAGGTGATCCGGCCACGACGATGGGATGGATACCAATAGGTGAGGTACAGGATAATTCCTGGGAAAAATCCGGCCTCAGCCACACCCAACAAAAAGCGTGTCACGTAGAACTGAGTATCTGTCGTAACAAAAATCATTCCGGCTGATATTAGACCCCAGGTGATCATGATGCGGCCAATCCATAGGCGTGCACCCACGCGATGCAAAATTATATTGCTGGGAATCTCAAACAAAAAGTATCCAACAAAAAATATGCCGGCACCCAACCCATACACTAGGTCTGACATTCCCAAGTCTCCCATCATCTGCAGCTTGGCGAATCCCACGTTGACACGATCGAGATACGCAATCAAGTAGCAAAGCAGGAGGAGCGGGATCAGGCGCCAGGTGACCTTCCTGTAGGTCCTCTCTTCAAATGGATTAGAGTGAGCGTCCATCGGGTTACGCCTCAATCTATTTTTTGTAACTGCCACCACCGTCTCAACCTTCAAGCACCCCACCCCTCTTAGTATTCACAGTAAAATCCAAATCATATACCAGGATGCAGCCTACCGAACGCCGCACTTACTTATTGCATCAAGAAAACAACTCCAGTTCAGCCAAGATCAAGGAAACCGCATGAACTCATCATTTTTAAAACGCCATCGGCTCTTATTTGCCGCCTAGATTATTTCGCGGTTACGGTCGTGATAGTGTTCACCGATCATCTTTATCGCGGTTGTCCTTGTCGTTTCGACCACCCGCCGATTCGAGGCTCGTCCGCGCTTCGTGCTGATTAGCCCCGGCAAGCCCAAGGTGCGGTAACGTCGCAAGATACGCTTGACTTGACGCATACTGACAGCCAGCATTTTGCCTGCTTTATTTGACTCATCATCATGTCCATTTCAAAGTGCCCGCTGCTATGGTTTTTTATCGGGCACTGAGTTTACTCAACGCAAACTCGAGGGGACATTTCTATTTGGCAGAAAGAGGGCATTACTACTTTGCGCTGACATGAAGTGCTGGCGCGTTTTTCAACGAAATCGGATTGGTTTATGATGAACTGATCAATAGAGTGTGTGGCGTTTTTGCCGGGATGCGTAACTCAATAAATGAGCTAATTTTTTGGAGAAAATATGAATAAATTTATGTTGTTCGCGAGCCTGATGTTCGCTACTTTTGCGTCTTATGCTGCCATACAGGGTAAGGAGGTGAGCTATAGCGCCAATGGTACCAATCTCAATGGTTATATCGCCTACGATGATTCTATAAAGGGCAAGCGCCCAGGTATTCTGGTCGTGCATGAATGGTGGGGACACAACGAATATGCACGAAAACGCGCGCGTATGTTGGCAGAGCGTGGCTACACTGCGCTGGCAGTTGATATGTATGGCGACGGCAAACAGGCGCATCATCCGGACGATGCAGGCAAGTTTGCCAGCGTTGTGGCAAAGGACACTCAACTCGCCAGGGCTCGATTCGATAGTGCATACAGCCTGATCAGCAAGGAAAAGACCGTGGATTCCAACCGCATCGCCGCCATCGGCTATTGTTTTGGTGGTTCGGTCGTATTGAACATGGCGCGCATCGGTGAACCACTTAAGGCTGTACTAAGTTTCCACGGCGGTCTGGGAACGGAATATCCGGCAGAGGCGGGCAAGATCAAGGCACGCGTCGCGTCCTTCACCGGTGAAGACGACCCGATGATTCCCGCTACGCAGGTCGCCGCCTTCAGGCAGGAGATGGAGAAGGCTGGCGTGACTTACAAGGCAGTAACCTATCCCGGCGCCAAGCACAGCTTTACCAATCTGGAAGCCGATAAATATGGGCAGGAGTTCAAGCTGCCGCTAGCCTATAACGCTGCAGCGGACAAGGCTTCGTGGGATGAGAGCATGGCCTTTTTGAGCGATGCATTGCAGGTTAAAGATATTACGAAATAGAAGAATTTATCTGAATCAGGGTTGTCACTAGAATCGGATTCCCATCGCCAAACGGGTCATATTGCTGGCAGTGAAGTTTGCATGGGGATCCAAAGCGAGACGAAAAAACAACGGTTCCTGATCGTAGGTCAGCGTAACGCCAGTGCCGTGGAAGAGCTCGGAATCCGAATCCCTTCGGCCTGTGCGCCGAAACAGGTCAACCGTCAGTCGGGACTGTGCACTTTTTTGTCTGCGCAACACAAGGTGCGTGACACGTTGTTCGGTCCTGAGTCGGTCATCGCGAATCTGATACAAGGTCATTAAGGTGGCGTTATCCGGGCGCAAGCCAGCGCCGAGCAATATCGAGTCATTTGGATCGAAGTTGAGGTTGTAGTAGGGTTTAAGATTAGTCCGCCCAAAACCGAGCAACCCGAAGTAGGGGGCTTCTTTGCCATTGCTTAATTCCAGGGTGGCACTGCCGCCCATGAACCCGTGCGACGCGTATTGCCCTGAAGCAATAATTCTTCCAAAAGGCAACGGATACTGATGTTCATAGCCGACGCGAGTCTGCTGAAATTCGGTACCTCGCTGGTATTGACCGATCCAGAAAACATCATCTTGTCGGTTGCCACGTAAATTTATGTCGACCGCTGAACGGCCTGCAGTCTCATGGTAGACGTTTGGAGTCAATTTCCAGGCAATCGCATGTGCCAAGCTGACCGGGTCGTTGGGCTCGATATCAGCCCGATCTTGAATGGCCTGGGTCGGGGAGGGCGCCAAGATAACAACTGCCGCAACTATTACTAATACATTTTTTTTCGGTCTGTTTGGGACTGACATGACAGTCAGTCGCATGCTTTAAAATTTTTCTGCTGGCAGTCATTTGCCATCTTCTGTGCTTTTGCGATTTGCTGTAGCGTCATTTTCTTTGCAACCATGTCGCGACTCTTCGCTGCGTCCCCATATCCAGATGCTGCAGTAAGATTGAACCATGTGTGTGCGCGAACATAGTCCAGCGCAACACCTTGTGCTTCCTCATACATCACGCCGAGATTGTATTGCGCATTCGTATTCCCTTGCGCTGCTGCCAGGCGATACCATTTCACTGCTTCAGTGTAATCTTGCGGGACGCCTTGCCCGGCCTTATAACTCACGCCGAGATTGAATTGCGCCCCCGCTTGTCCTTGCATTGCTGCCAAGCGCCACCACTTGACTGCTTCCGTGTCGTCCTGCGCAACGCCTATGCCTTTGCCATACATATAACCAAGATTATGTTGCGCCAGATTATCCCCCTGCGCTGCAGCTAGACGAAACCACTTGGCCGCCTCAAGGTAGTCTTGCGGGACGTTTTGCCCGCTGTAATACATCAAACCGAGGTTGTTTTGTGCATTCGCATTCCCCTGCGCTGCAGATAATTGATACCACCTGATTGCTTCAGCATAGTTTTGAGGGACGACTTGCCCTTTCATATAAATCACGCCGAGGTTGAATTGCGCCTCCGTTTGCCCTTGTGCTGCCGCCAGGCGCCACCACTTGAGTGCTTCTATGGGATCCTGCGCAAGACCTTGCCCGTTGGAATACTTCAACCCAAGATTGTATTGCGCATTCGCATTCTCCTGGGCTGCAGCTAATCGATACCATCTAACTGCTTCCGCGAAGTCCTGCGTAACACCTTGCCCTTTGTCATACATATAGCCAAGATTGAATTGCGCATTTGCATTCCCCTGATCTGCCGCCAGGCGCCACCATTTTAGGGCTTCCATGAAATCCTGAGCGACGCCTTGTCCCTTGGCATATTTCAAACCAAGCTCGTATTGAGCATTCGCGTTCCTTTGGGCTGCAGCTAGGCGATACCATTTGAGGGCTTCAGCGTAGTCCTGTGCAACGCCTTGCCCGTTGACATACTTCAAGCCAAGTTTGTATTGGGCCAGCACGTTTCCCTGCGCCGATGCCAGGCGATACCACCTGACCGCTTCAGCATAGTCTTGTGGAAGGCCGTGCCCTTCGTCATACATCACGCCGAGGTTATATTGCGCCAGCATATTTCCCTGCGCCGCTGCCAGGCGATACCACCTGACCGCTTCAGCATAGTCTTGTGGGAGGCCGTGCCCTTCGTCATACATCACGCCGAGGTTGTATTGTGCCAGCATATTTCCCTGCGCCGCTGCCAGACGCCACCACTTGATTGCTTCTACATAATCCTGCGCAACGCCTTGCCCGTTGGCATAGTTCAAGCCGAGATTGTATTGTGCATCCACATTCCCCTGCGCTGCGGCCAGACGAAACCACTTCACTGCTTCAGCATAGTCCTGCGTAACACCTTGCCCATTGTTATATCTATGACCGAGATTAATTTGCGCCCGCGCATCGCCATGCGCTGCTGCCAGCCGATACCATTTAATCGCTTCCGTGTGATCCTGGGCATTACCTATCCCTTTCTCATACATCAAGCCGAGATTGTATTGCGCGTTCGCATTTCCTTGCGCTGCTGCGACTCGATACCACCTGATTGCTTTTAAGTAGTTACCATGCTTATAGGCAGTTAAGCCGTCTTCAAACGGTTCTGCAAAGGTTGCACCAACATTCAACAGTAGTACAGTAAATATACAGAATAGTCGTCGTTTCATTGGTTACCTCATAGTGCAACAGCGAATGAATTTTTTCATGGTGTTACCACTTGCCAAGTGTGGTGCAGCGTCCTTGTTGCACTTCGTCAAGAAACTGTTCTTGGTGGCTTCTTCAGCTTGTTGGGCTTATGCATAGGGCCAGTCAAGCGCCAATAACCTTACCGGAACATTAAAGGCATAACAAGAGGCAGGTTTATCAATGTCGAGTGAATAATGAATCAAAAATTGGGTGGTCGACAAATTATTTGGCAATATAAAAATAGCGCGCTTGGTCAACGATTATTTGTGACGAGCACGGCACGCATCCATACTATGTCGGTGGAGTTTCTGGAGCCAGGTTTCAATACTGTTTGCATCAAATAAATCCCGTTCGCCCTGACCCTTCGACTTTGCTAAGTGTGGAAGGCATTGTCGAAGGGCCCTGGTTGAGCGGCTGGCAAATTGACAAGGTCACCACGAACGGTCAAGTGAACAGTATTTGGCCAGGTTTTCGTAGAGCCAATAACTGGCAGGACTGCAAGAGCACTATCGCGAGGCAGGGGCTAAATGAAGCCAAGCTTAAATCCTTGGGAAATTTTTATGCAACATTGTTAGGTCGTAATCCCTCTCGTGAGCATTGATATATTCCGAGCAGCGAATAATCTGGATGCAGATGTAATAGCCAGTCTCGTCAATTTGGCGTATCGCCCAGAATCAGGTGCATACGGCTGGACGCATGAATCCGATCTGGTGTCTGGAAACAGAGCAAGCATCGATCAAGTTGTGGACATAATATCAATGCCAGATTCCGTGATTCTTTTGGCGTCGGCGTAAAAGTCCCCGCTTTTATTTATCTACAGTAGATAGAGCGTGGCGCGTTATAGCCCTCTCAAGTTCTACAACCACGAAAGGCCGCATTCTTCGCTTGACGACAAAACGCTAGATGAGTTTTACTTCGCGACGCACCATTTTCCATGCGTTTCTTTAGGGCGCGATGTGCTTAACTTCACGCTAACTGGTAAAATCAATTTTGACCGTACTGCCATTTTACTAACCGGAGCGACTTGAGAGAGTCAAGCTACGCTAGATGATAACTGTAAATTATAAGGAGAAATTCCCATGTCTATTTCCATGTATCAGGCTTCAGTTCCACCCATGATTCATAGTTTAAGTAACTTACGGGCAATACTTAAGAAAGCTGATGCGTTCGTTGAGGCTAAAAAAATTGCCCCATCGGTTCTAATCAATGCAAGACTTTACCCGGATATGCTCCCGCTTTCACGCCAGGTGCAAATCGCAGCAGACATTGCCAAGCGTGGCACTTGTCGCCTTGCAGACGTTGAGTCGCCAAAGTATGAAGATAACGAATCCACCTTCCCAGAGTTAATCGCACGACTGGATAAAACAATTGCCTTGCTTGAAACCTTCAAGCCAGAACAAATTGATGGCACTGAGGATAAAACCATCAACTTGCCTATGCAGGATAAAACACTCACATTTAAAGGTTTGTCTTTCTTGCTCAATTACGTGATGCCAAATGTTTATTTCCATGTAACTACCGCCTACGCGATCTTGCGGCATAACGGAGTGGAGGTCGGCAAACAGGATTTTTTAGGTGATATTGGCTAATCGACTTAGGTTACTACGGCTTATCATGTTGCCAATGCCCATTCGACAGACTAAAAAAACATTGGCTCTGTAATTCCATCGAAATATTTGGTTGGATGATATACCGGCTGATCCTATGAAAAAGATCACTGTTCTTGACTAATCTTGAACAGTGGTCTTTTTATTCCAGGTTGAACAGCGCTCTGAGTTAAATGCAGCTTACGCCCAACGTATATTTAGCGCCAGGAGCAAAAACACCAATGACATTTGTAGGTGAGCATCGAGCAGCTTGTTTGGCCGAATTCGTATAACCCAGAGAGAACGTATAACTCAAGTTTGG
>CAIRGS010000224.1 GCA_903878125.1 uncultured Nitrosomonadales bacterium
AGCCGAAGAAATCTATGCCAGCCGCGTGTTTCGGGATGGACAGGTTGATCTGGATGGAGATGAGTTGGCGGAAGAAAATAGTGATGGGGTTGCGAAGATATGATGCTCCCTCGGCACGACATTTCCCCTCCACGCTCGCGGTTCGGGTTGATGTAATATTGGTTACGATGCGCGTTTAGTATGCTTCTGTGAACTCTTTCGAGCCGCTATTACTTTCGTTACACTTGTCTTGATATCATCCTAAGCGCATAATTACTCAAGAAATATTAAATGTTTTCGGGGAATTTATTGTGACTGATGAGGGTTGTGCATCCGACCGTACCACTGCCAAGGGGCTTATCAATTTGTCTGTTGGGAGTTGGCGTTGCAGTCGTCTGTTCGGTTGTTTGCTGCCCAAACTGGATACTGGTGATAGCTCGCACCATGTTAATCAGTACCATCGCACCATCAGTCGAATAAAACAACTCATTGTTAAATTCATGTGCACCTCTTCTTTGACCTTGTGTTGCCATTTTGTCAACGCATCAGCGGGTGATCTTTCTCAGACCATAGACTTGGTCAGGCCTTCCATTGTAGCCGTCGGATCCCTGTTGCACACTCGAGCGCCGCCAGCCAATTTTCGTGGAACTGGATTCGCTGTAGGAGATGGTCTGCATATTATTACCAATGCCCATGTTGTTCCGCAAGATCTAAACACGGAAAAAAAGGAGTCGCTGGCTATTTTCGTTGGTCGCGGCGCATCAGCCAAGGCCAGGCCTGCAACCATAGTCGAGGTTGACGTTGAGCATGACTTGGCACTCTTGAAAATCAGTGGCGAACCTTTGCCTGCCTTGGTGATCGGAAATTCAGATACTGTAAAAGAGGGAGAAGCAGTTGCCTTTACCGGCTTTCCCATTGGTATGGTGCTGGGGCTCTACCCGGTGACTCACCAAGCCATTATTTCGTCTATTACCCCTATCGTCATCCCGGCGCTGACCACGAGACAGCTTGACATCAATATAATCAAGCGGCTTCGCACACCATATTTGGTATTTCAATTGGATGGAACTGCCTATCCCGGGAATAGCGGAAGTCCGCTGTTTGACCAAAAAACTGGCAAAGTTATTGGTATTCTCAATATGGTGTTCGTAAAAGGCACTAAAGAAAACGTGTTAGCCCACCCAAGCGGTATTTCATATGCCATCCCCAGCAATTACATCCATGCAATTATGAAGCCATAAATGCTGTGGAGGGGTAAAGTAATCTAAACGCTCCTTCCGAATTCTCGGAGAGTTTCTCTATAGCCTCGTTAGATAAGAACAGCGTGCCAAAAATTACTCAAGGCAATGCTGACCAAGTCCCTTCGTTTGGGCTGAGCCTGTCGAAGCCATTTGCAACTTATTGATTTAGATGGGTACGTTTCGACAAGCTCAACGCGAACGGACTTGTTTAGCGTAGTCTTAACACTCGAATGGATGTCTCAACACAATGGTTTCATCGCGTTCCGATCCAGTGGAGACCATGTCAACCGGCACTTCACAAATTTCTGCGATGCGTTGAAGATAGTTGCGCGCTTCCAGCGGCAGGTCATCATAATGCTTTACACCTACCGTGCTGCCGCTCCAGCCTGGCATGTCTTCATATACCGGCTCACAGCCAACCAGGGATTCTGCGCCTACTGGCAGGATGTCGCTGTACTGTCCTTCGCTACGATAGCCCACACCCAAACGCAGTGTCTGCACACCATCCAGCACATCCAGCTTGGTTACGCACAAGCCTGACACGCCATTTATTTGAATGGAACGCTTGAGCGCAGCCGCATCAAACCAACCGCAACGGCGTGCGCGTCCGGTGGTGGAGCCAAATTCATGGCCTTTCTCTGCCAGATGTTTACCCACTTCGTCGTCTAATTCTGTTGGAAAGGGGCCGGATCCAACGCGCGTGGTGTAAGCTTTGGTGATGCCCAGGACGTAATGCAACATTTGCGGGCCGACACCGCTACCAGTACAAGCTGCTCCTGCGATGCAGTTGCTGGAAGTTACGAAAGGGTAAGTGCCATGGTCTATATCCAGCAAAGTGCCCTGCGCGCCTTCAAATAGTAGATTCAATCCGTTTTTGTTCGCTTCATACAACGCGCGCGGCACGTCCAGCACCAATGGCTTGATGCGTTCGGCGAGCGACAGCATGTTGTCCAGTGTCTTTTGGAAATCGACTATTTCGGTGTTGAAATAATTTTTCAATACGAAGTTATGATAATCCAGCACCTCGCCCAGTTTGGCGGCGAAACGCTTGCGATGGAACAGGTCTTGAAGACGGATGGCACGACGGGCTACTTTGTCTTCGTAAGCAGGGCCGATGCCGCGTCCGGTAGTCCCGATTTTGGCCGCGCCCTTAGCTACCTCACGAGCTTTATCCAAGGCCTCGTGATAAGGCAAAATTAATGGACATGCTTCGGAAATACGCAGGCGACTATAGACATCCACACCGGCAGCGGCCAAGCCATCCATTTCGTCAAGAAGCGCTTGTGGCGACACTACCACACCGTTGCCGATGTAACACATCACGTGCTCGCGCAGGATGCCAGAAGGAATGAGGTGCAGCACGGTTTTTTTGCCGCCGATTACGAGCGTATGCCCGGCATTGTGGCCACCTTGGAAGCGCACCACGCCTTGCGAATGATCAGTGAGCCAATCGACTATCTTGCCCTTGCCTTCATCGCCCCACTGAGTACCTATAACTACAACATTTTTCGACATCACTGATTCCTGATTTACTATTGATCGTTGTTATTCAAAATTGCCATCTCACCTTTTCGGCAAGGGGATGGTAAATCTAAAATTTCATTTTTACCACGTGCCATGCGCCATCGTGCATGATTAGTTCGCTGTCACAATTGAGTTCAGTGCGCAGTTCCACAGCGCCCAGAAAATCAACGATCACTGCGTGCCCCTGTGCGCGTAGCTGCGCGATTTTTTCATGTAGTGCTGAATCATCGCGGTGCGGTGCCAATATGCCCATAGGTTGCGCGTGTTGCTCCAGCAAGCCATGCAACTGGCGTAAATCCATGCTGAATCCGGTGGCGGGGCGGGCACGACCGAAGCTTTTCCCCACGTCGTCATACCGTCCGCCCAAAGCGATGGCATCATGGCTGCCTGCATGATAAGCGGCAAATACCATGCCACTGTGGTAGTGGTAGCCGCGCAGTTCGGCAAGATCGATGCCTATGCTGTGCGCAAGAGGTTGCAAATGAGCCGCAGCTTGTTCCAGTTCATTTAGCGCTGTCACTACTTCAGGATAATTCGGCAACGCCGCACGAGCGTGAGCTATCACCTCTATCCCACCATACAATGTTGGCAATGCCAACAGCGCACTTTTCACTTCCGGCATCAAATCAGCTACCAATGGCCGCAATGCAGGCACGTTCTTGCCTTGCAATGCGTTGGACAATTCTACTTCCAGTGATTTCGGAATCCCTGCGCGATTGATTAGCGCGCGAAACAGAGAAACATGGCCAAGATCAAGATGAACCCCTTCAACACCGAGTAGAGCCAAAGCCTGGAGCATTAAACGCTGCACCTCCAGGTCACTTTCAGAACCGCTGTGACCATACAGCTCTGCACCAATCTGTAATAATTCGCGTGTGCGCATTAATCCTGCAGGCTGAGTGTGCAGTACGCTTCCGGCATAACACAGCCGGGTAATGCCTTGACGATTGAGTAAATGTGCGTCAATGCGCGCCACCTGTGGCGTGATGTCGGCGCGCAGCGCCAAGGTACGTCCGCTCAATTGGTCAACCAGCTTAAAAGTGCGCAAGTCCATATCATGGTTGCCAATGATCTGCAGAGACTCGGCATATTCCAGCAGCGGGGGTGCTACTAATTGATAACCGGACAGGCGCAGTAAGTCAAGCACATTGGCGCGCATGCGCTCAATGTGCCATGCCTCATCCGGCAACATATCTTGAATGTATTCTGGCAATAGCCAATTTGAATTCGGCATTATTTCACCCAATACAGTAACAGTAGCCCGGACAGCATGGCAGTGAGGCCTATAAAACGGATTTGTCCTTCAGAAAACAGCACCAGTTTGCGAAGCGCATCGCGCCACAAGGCAGGAAATAGAAACGGCATGATACCTTCAATAACCAGCATCAATGCCAACCCGATAAACCAATAAGTCAGCATATTGAAAACATCTACTTATTTGCCCGCCTTACTGGAACCCTTGAGATACTTAAAGAATGTGGAGCTGGGATCCATCACCATGACATCGCTCTTGCTCTTGAAACTCTGTTTATAGGCATCCATGCTGCGATAAAATGCATAGAACTCTGAATTGCGTCCAAACGCGGCAGCATAAATCGCAGATGATTTTGCATCACCATCCCCTTTTATTTTTTGCGCATCACGGTATGCATCGGCGAGCGTCACTTCTCGTTGCCGGTCAGCATCGGCGCGGATCTTCTCACTCTCGGCATTGCCGGTTGCACGTAGCCCATTGGCAACGCGTTTACGCTCAGCATCCATCCGGCGATATACCGATTCACTGATTTCAGTCGGGAAATCCACTCGCTTCAGTCGCACGTCTAGAACTTGCACACCGATTTTGCGTGCGTCTAAATCTGCCTTTTGACGCAGAGTATCCATAATTTTGTCGCGTTCGCCAGACACCACTTCATTGATAGTTCGTTTACCGAACTCCTCGCGCATGCTGGAGTTTACCGTCTGCATCAAACGAGTTTTTGCACGGATCTCGTCCCCTCCCACACTGATGTAATACTGCTTTACATCGGCGATGCGCCACTTGACGAAGGAATCCACCATCACGTTTTTCTTTTCAGCAGTGATAAAGCGTTCTGGTTCCACGCTATCAAAGGTCAAAATGCGCGAGTCGAAATAACGTACATTCTGTATCAGCGGAATTTTGAAATAGAGGCCGGGTGCGGTCTTTACTTTCACCATTTCACCGAGTTGTAACACGATGACTGTCTGGCGCTGATCTACCACGAACATACTCAGACTGAGCAAGATTAATGCTGCGGCTGCACCAATCAAAATATTGACAAAATTGGTTTTCATTGACGTGCCTCCCTGTTGCGGCCACGCAATTCCTCGCGCGCGCGCGGCGTTACTGCTGCTGCTTCATTCATCGGTACGGGCGGAACCGCTTGTTGTTCAGTATGGCCCGCTGCTTGTGTCTCGGGTGAAGGTGGCGCACTCTGCGCAGTGCTTTGAATCAGCTTGTCCAATGGCAGGTACAGCAGGTTGCTACCACTCTTCTGGTCCACCATTACCTTGCTTGTGCTGGTCAAAACTTGTTGCATCATGTCGATATACATGCGTTCACGAGTAACAGCAGGCGCCTTCTCATATTCCTTCAGCACTTGCTGGAAGCGGCTGGCATCACCCTCGGCACTGGCGACCACGCGCTGACGATAACCCTCCGCCTCCTGCATGAGACGTGCTGCCGCACCTTTCGCTCGGGGTATTACATCATTGGCGTAAGCCTGGCCTTCGTTCTTCTGGCGCTCCCTGTCCTGTCCCGCCTTCACCGCATCGTCGAATGCGGCCTGCACTTGTTCAGGCGGTTGCGCATTTTGCATGGTGACTTTGCTCAACAGGATTCCGGATTTATAGCGATCCAAAATATCCTGGGCGAGTTTGGTAGTAGCCGCAGCCACCTGTTCGCGCCCTTCGTACAGCACGAAGTCCATCTTGTTCTTGCCAACAATTTCACGTATTGCAGTTTCTGCCGCTTGACGTACATTTTCATCCGGTGCGCGGTTATTAAACAAATACTCGCCCGGGTCTTTCAAGAAGTACTGAACCGCGAATTGAATATCGATGATGTTTTCATCATCAGTCAACATCAGCGACTCTTTTAAAATCTTGTTTTTGACGTTTTCACGGTAACCGATTTCCACCGTCCTAACTTGACTAATATTCACGACTTCGACGGATTCAATAGGGAACGGCATATGCCAACGCGGACCGGGCTGAGTGGTTTCGACAAAACTGCCGAAACGAAGCACCACGCCGCGCTGGCTAGCGTCCACGATGTAAAATCCGCTAGCGATCCAGATCAGCAAAACTACCACTGAAATCAGGCCGACGCTGGCATTGAATTTATTGGAGCCACCCCCGCCGCCAGCGTCTCCGGCGCCACCTCCTTTGTTGCCGAACAGCGCGGAGATTTTTTTATTGATGTCGCGCAACACAGCTTCTATGTCGGGTGGACCGCTGTTGTTTTTCTTGCCCCATTGAGGGTCATTCAATCCCATAAATCATCCTATTCCATCAAATCGTTAGTTTCAGGGATATCCCATTGTGTCCGTGCATTGCATACTTCTGCCAACGCCGCACGCAATTCATCTATCCCCGCGCCAGTTTTAGCGCTCAAATAAATGCGCGTAATTCTAGCATAATCGTCACGTTGCACGCTTGCGGGTAAATCCTGCAAATCAATCTTATTGAATATCAAAATTTGCGGGATATGTTGTGCGCCAATTTCCAGCAATACTTTATTAACTTCAGCTATCTGGTCAAACCGTTCCGAGCTGTTGGCATCCACTACATGCAGCAACAAATCGGCCTGCGCCGTTTCGTCTAATGTGCTGCGAAAGGCTGCAATCAAACTATGCGGCAGGTGACGAATGAAACCTACCGTATCCGACAATACCACCTGGCCCGATCCTTCGATATATACGCGCCGAGCAGTTGTGTCGAGCGTGGCAAACAACTGATCTGCAACGTAAGCATTTGCGTGGGTCAATTTATTAAATAAAGTCGACTTGCCTGCGTTAGTGTAGCCAACAATAGACACCGACAACACATCTGAGCGAGTGCGTGACCGGCGTAGCACTTGGCGATGGCGATGAAGTTTATCCAGACGTTCTTTCAATAAAACCACGCGTTTGTCCAGTTTTCGCCTATCCAGCTCCAACTGAGTTTCGCCAGGTCCGCGAGCACCTACGGCATATTTCTGTTGGCCCATGTCGGTATTCATTCCGACCAGCCGTGTGGAAAGATATTTAAGCTGTGCCAGTTCCACCTGTACCTTGCCTTCATGGCTTTGAGCGCGCAGGGCGAAGATATCCAGGATCAGCATGGTGCGGTCAATGACACGCGCCTTAATTCTGGCGGTAAGATTGCGCATTTGCGCAGGGGACAGGTCGTGGTTGAAAATGACCAGCGGAACTTCGTTCTGCTCCACGATGGCGGCTATTTCATCCACCTTGCCGCTACCCGCAAATAACGACGCATCAGGACGATGCCGCCGTCCTTCCACTAATGCGACGCAATGCACACCCGCACTTTCCGCCAGCAGGCGCAATTCTTCCCTGCTTTCTGCGTAATCCGGCGCACCCAAATCCAAACTGACTAATACTGCCGTGTTAATTACCGCAGTGCTTTTGTGCATTACTCAGCGTCTAATGGAATGGTTATGGCGCGTACGGGAACAATGGTGGAAATGGCGTGCTTGTAAACCATTTGTGTGATGGTGTTCTTCAGCAGTACTACATACTGGTCGAATGATTCGACCTGACCTTGCAATTTGATGCCATTGACCAGATAAATGGCGACCTGCACATGTTCCTTACGTAGTGCATTCAGGAACGGGTCTTGTAATTGTTGCCCTTTTGTACTCATCGTTTTTGCTCTTATTTGTTATGGCGGGCAACTACTTTACTGGATTTTTCGACTATTCGGAAGAGCGCATAGCTTGTATTTGCTTGTAAATTTCAAAAGATCCAGAACTATTGAACACGTTACCGCATTCAGATCAGAGGCTTCCACCCTTCATCGAGAATTCGTCCGATTTGAGATTTTTAATGTGTTCGTGAAGTCAGCAAATAAAAATATTAAATTGCTGATTCGTCAGTCTCGCCCGTGCGGATTCGAATGATTTGTTCCACCGAAGTAACAAAAATTTTGCCGTCACCAATCTTTCCGGTATGTGCTGCCTTAACGATGGCGTTCACAGCGGCGTCCAGCAGAGCAGCAGTAATCACTACTTCAATCTTGATCTTGGGCAAAAAATCCACTACATATTCTGCGCCGCGATACAGCTCGGTATGTCCCTTCTGCCGTCCGAATCCTTTTACATCGGTCACGGTTAATCCGCTGACACCCAGCTCTGATAGTGCTTCACGCACTTCATCGAGCTTGAACGGTTTGATGATGGCTTCGATTTTTTTCATGGAAGTTCTCGAAATAAAAATATTGTTAAGTATAGCGTATCTAAAAGCCGTCCTGATAACGCACGGTGATCGGATAGCGCCAGTCCTTACCGAAGCCGCGGTCGGTAATACGCACGCCAACGGGAGCTTGGCGGCGTTTGTATTCGTTGACGCGGATCATATTCACCACCCGATACACATCCGCTTCGGTATAGCCATGTGCCACGATCTCAGCGATGGTTAAATTCTGCTCCACATAATAAGACATTATGCCATCCAGCACATCGTAGGGTGGCAAGCTATCCTGGTCGGTCTGGTCGGGCTTCAATTCTGCGCTGGGCGGTCGCGTGATGATGCGCTCCGGGATCACCCGGCTCAAAATGTTGCGGTAGGCAGCCAGACGATACACCCAGGTTTTGCTGACGTCTTTGAGTACCGCAAAACCGCCCGCCATATCGCCATACAGGGTGCAATAACCGACGGTCATTTCCGACTTGTTGCCAGTTGTCAGCACCAAAGAGCCGAACTTGTTGGACAAGGCCATCAACAAATTGCCACGTATGCGAGCCTGTAAATTTTCTTCGGTGGTGTTCGATGTTAACCCCTTGAACATCTCATCTAATGTAGTGAGATAAGCGTCAAACGTCAGCTTGATGTCTAATTCGTCGTAGCGCACACCAAGTATGACGGCCATTTCGCGCGCATCATCCAAACTGATTTGCGCGGTATAAGGCGATGGCATCATTACCGCGTGCACCTTGTCTGCACCCAGCGCATCTACCGCTACCGCCAAGGTCAGCGCCGAATCGATACCACCGGATAAACCCAATAACACACCGGGAAAGCGGTTCTTGCCGACATAGTCCTGCACCCCAAGGCACAACGCGCGATAGATGCTGTCCGCATGTGTGAGAGCAGGAATTATCTCGCCAGTCATCAATTTGCCGTCGTGGATTTCAATCATCGCTAGCGTTTCTTCAAAAGAAACGAATTGATGCGTTAGCTTGCCCTGTGCATCCATCGCAAACGAAGCGCCATCGAACACCAACTCATCCTGTCCGCCCACCATGTTGGCATATATTATCGCCAGGCCGGTTTCACCGATACGATCACGAATGATTTTATGGCGCAATGACTGTTTGTCGATGTGATACGGAGAGGCGTTCAGCACCAACAATACTTGCGCGCCTGCTTCGTATGCACGTTGCGCTGTATGATCCTTCCAGATGTCAGCGCAAATGTTAAGTGCAAATTTGACGCCCTGCATTTCAAATATGCAGGGCGAATTACCGGGCGCGAAATAGCGTCTTTCGTCGAACACACTGTAGTTTGGCAATTCATGCTTGTGATAGGTGGCGATTATATTGCCGTCGCGCAACACCGAGGCAGCGTTGTATCGCTTGCCGTCAACCTCATGCGGATGCCCCACTACCACGGTGAGCCCCCCAATTTGTTGCGCAAGTTCATGCAATGCCTGATCGCAGGAACGGTAAAACCCAGTCCGTAACAGCAAGTCTTCTGGAGGGTAACCGCATAAACTCAACTCAGGCGTAAGCAGCAAAGTGGCTCCCTGTTGCTTGGCCTTTTCTGCATAAGCAAGGATCTTGGCAGAATTGCCCGCCAAGTCACCCAGCATGCAATTGATTTGTGCAATCGCAAATTTCATATTTGAGTTCTGAGTTCAAGTAGGTAATGGATGGGTATCATACCAACCTTTGTTAAAGGCAATAGCGTGGGCAAGCATTCATTGTCTTGAATAGACCTGTACTTCCTGTTTCAATCGGTCTGTAAATTCGGTGAATTCTAGCC
>CAIRGS010000225.1 GCA_903878125.1 uncultured Nitrosomonadales bacterium
ATCCGGCTTGACCGGGCCATAGTCGTCGAACACGTGCGAGATAAGTCCGGTGCCACGGGTCATGGTCATAAAATCACCTTGAAAACCGATCAAGCTTCGTGCCGGAATACGGTACTCCAAACGCACGCGGCCTCTTCCATCCGACTGCATATCCTGCAAATCGCCGCGCCGGCGGCCCAACTCTTCCATTACTACACCCTGGTTATCCTCTTCAACATCTACAGTGAGCATTTCATACGGCTCACATTTTTCGCCGTTAATTTCACGGAACACCACGCGCGGTTTTGAAACAGCTAATTCAAAGCCCTCTCGACGCATGTTTTCCAGCAAAATGGTCAAGTGCAATTCACCACGCCCAGACACCAGGAAAGAATCTGTCTCGCCCGTATCTTCCACGCGCAATGCCACGTTGACCAACAATTCTTTAATCAAACGATCTTTAATCTGGCGGCTAGTAACGAACTTGCCTTCTTGTCCTGCCAACGGGGAGTTGTTCACTTGGAAGGTCATGGTCAAAGTAGGCTCATCCACCTTGGGCATAGGCAGAGCTTCTGGCTGGTTAATATCGGCCAAGGTAACACCAATACCGATATCTTCGATACCGTTGACCAGAATGATGTCGCCAGCAGCCGCTTCTTCCATTTGTACCCGCTCTATACCACGGAAGCCCAGCACCTGATTGACCCGCGCTTTCTTCGGCGGTTTATCGCCATTCAGCACCATGACATCTTGACCCGGCTTAATTCGCCCCCGCGAAACGCGTCCAACTCCAATGCGTCCAACAAAGCTGGAATAATCCAGCGCAGAAATTTGAAATTGCAGCGGCCCGTCCATATCGCCAACCGGGGCCGGCACATGCTTTAACACGGTATCGAACAACGGGCGCATATCCTTGCTCGGATTCGCCAAATCCAATGTCGCGTAACCATTCAACGCCGAAGCGTAGACTATCGGAAAATCCATTTGTGCTTCGGTTGCGCCAAGCTTATCGAACAAATCAAAGGTGTGATCGACTACCCACTCTGGCCGCGCGCCGGGACGATCAATCTTGTTGATGACCACTATTGGACGCAAACCCAGTGCCAGCGCCTTGCGTGTGACAAAGCGGGTTTGCGGCATAGGACCTTCCACCGCATCTACCAGCAACAACACGCCGTCTACCATCGACAGTACGCGCTCTACTTCACCACCAAAGTCGGCGTGCCCTGGCGTATCCACGATGTTAATGTGTACGCCTTCATATTCCACAGCGCAGTTTTTTGCCAGAATGGTGATGCCTCGCTCTTTTTCAAGATCGTTGCTGTCCATCACGCGCTCAGCGACATGCTGATGCGCGGCGAACGTGGCTGTCTGGGACAGCAGCTTGTCCACCAAGGTGGTTTTGCCATGATCAACGTGGGCAATGATGGCGATATTACGGATTACGCGCGACATGTTTACTACCTAAGCTAGATAAAGGGCGCGCATTCTAGCATACGGATACCTCCAAGCCTTACAATTCATTCCAGACTGCTATTTTGTATTAAAAATAATTGCAGCCTATTCTGCAGGTAGCAAGGCGCGCCCGGATTTATTCTCTGGCTATTATTGCCCAGCTATGTATAATGCGCCCTCGCTGCGATATTCGTGCAGCGATGGCTCATCGTTTTCTGACCTCTGGCGTCTCTGACGCGTCTTGCTTTTACCGGTTAGCGACGATGTTTTGCGCTGGTAGAGTCTATGATCTCCCTACTAAATTTTAGTGTGTGGCTTTAGCCATGCATGCGCTTTGATTGAATCATTACATTAAGGAACAATCGTGTCTATTGAAAACACAGCTACACCTATTAAAGTTATTACCTTTGCCTCTCTGGGATTAAATCCCTTAATTCTCAGTGCAGTAGAGGAATCCGGCTATACCGTGCCCTCGCCCATTCAAGCCGAAGCCATTCCCGAAGTGATGGCAGGTCATGATTTGATGGCATCCGCCCAAACCGGCACCGGCAAAACTGCCGCTTTCATCCTGCCCGCGTTACACCGTATCGCCGAACCTGCCGCCGTGCGTAGCAAGGGGCCGCGCGTGCTGGTGCTGACTCCGACACGCGAGCTGGCACAACAAGTTTCAGACGCCGCCGCTAAATACGGCAAGCACATGCGCCTGAAAGTAGTAAGCATTCTCGGTGGCATGCCCTACCCGCTGCAAAACAAACTGCTATCAAGCCCAGTAGATATTTTAGTGGCCACTCCGGGCCGCTTGATTGATCACATTGAGCGCGGCCGTATCGACTTCTCGCGCCTCGAAATGTTGGTGCTGGACGAAGCCGATCGCATGCTGGATATGGGTTTCATTGATGACGTGGAGCGCATCGCCGCTGCTACCCCGGCCACGCGTCAAACGCTGCTGTTCTCCGCCACACTGGATGGTGTAATTGGCAACCTGGCAAAACGGCTACTCAAGAATCCAAAGCGCATAAGCGTCGCAGCTTCGCAGGCACGCCACGAAAACATCGAACAACGCCTGATGTATGTAGACGACATGGCACACAAGGGTCGTTTGCTGGATCACTTGCTGCGTGATACGGACTTGAATCAAGCATTGGTATTTACCGCTACCAAGCGGGACGCTGATGCGTTGGCTGACAAACTGCTGTCCCAAGGACATTCTGCTGCCGCGCTACATGGCGACATGAACCAGCGCGAACGCAACCGCACCTTGGTTAGCCTGCGCCGTGGCCAAGTGCGTATTTTGGTGGCGACTGACGTGGCCGCTCGTGGCATCGACGTTCCGGGCATTTCCCACGTGATCAATTTCGACCTGCCCAAGGCTGCCGAAGACTACGTGCACCGTATCGGCCGCACCGGCCGCGCTGGATCTTCCGGTATCGCCGTATCGTTTGCATCCAACCGCGATACCGGAAACCTGCAAAAGATCGAACGCTACACCGGACAGAGCATCACCGCTCATATCGTTGCCGGCCTGGAACCCAAGTTCAAACCGCGTTCACAGCCCTCCAGCACACGTGGCAAACCCGGCGGATTCGGACGTCATACCGCCCCTGACAGCCGTCATGCTCATCCTGAGGGCGCTCGACGTGAGGGTCAATCGCACAACCGTTTCGGCGACAATGCTCCACGTCGGAATGGAAACACCGGCAACGCAAGTCCTGCTGGCCAGGAACGTCGTCCGGCAAGCAACTACTCTGGACGCAACCACAACAGCGGCAACCGTTAAGCATTAAACGACTTTTTCGCTAATAGCAAAAAGGCATGCCTAGGCGTGCCTTTTTTGTTTCTGATGTTAGTCATGCTGTTGTGCTGACAGCCGCTATCCACTATGCTTGCCACCGTTTATTCTTAAGGTCTAAGAAATTATGTCCGTCAGCATCAAGACCACTCAGGAAATAGAAAAAATGCGCATCGCGGGTCGCTTGGCTAGCGAAGTGCTGGATTACATCACACCTTTTATACAAGCTGGCGTTACTACTAACGAAATTGACCGACTCTGCCATGATTACATGGTGGATATTCAACAATGTATTCCTGCACCGCTCAATTACGCGCCGCCAGGACATGCGCCCTATCCAAAATCGATCTGCACCTCAATCAATCATCAGGTATGTCATGGCGTGCCGGGTGAAAAAAAACTCAAGAATGGCGACATTCTGAACATTGACATCACCACCATCAAACAAGACTATCACGGCGATACCAGCCGCATGTTCCATGTCGGCGAAACTTCCATCCAGGCAAAACGGCTGTGCGAAACCACTTATCAGGCTATGTGGCGAGGCATCCGCGTGGTCAAACCCGGCGCCTATTTGGGCGATATCGGCCACGCCATCCAGAGCTTCGTCGAAGCGCAGGGCTACAGCGTGGTACGCGAATTCTGCGGCCACGGCATCGGCAGAGTGTTTCACGAAGAGCCACAGGTGTTGCACTATGGCAAGCCTAAAAGCGGTTTGAAACTGGAAGCGGGCATGATCTTCACGATAGAGCCGATGATTAACGCAGGCAAGGCTGGCATCACTCAACTCGGCGATGGCTGGACCATCGTGACCAAGGATCACAGTTTGTCGGCTCAGTGGGAACATACCATTCTGGTAACCGAATCCGGCTTTGAAGTACTGACTGTATCTGCTGGATCTCCACCTCCTCCACCTTAAACAAGTCGTGCAAAATGCCGCTGAAATCCGCCAGAGCTTGCGTGCTGCACGATTATTTCTGCAACAGGATTATGAACGTCACGCGCAACCAGCTCGCCTACTGCGCGCCCATGCCAAGCTGGTGGATGAACATTTACGCGCGGCATGGCAACTCCTCGCCATGCCGCCAAATCTGACGCTCGTAGGCGTAGGTGGCTATGGGCGCAGCGAGTTATATCCCAAGTCCGACATTGATCTTCTAATTCTGTTGCCGGAGGAACCGAATCCGGCATTGCAACAACAGTTGCAGGAACTGGTTGGCCTGCTGTGGGACATTGGCCTGGAAGTCGGCCACAGCATCCGTACCGTTGCTCAATGCGTAGAGGAATCCGTCGATATTACGGTGCAGACCAATCTATTGGAAGCACGTTTAATTATCGGCGCACCCCAACTGTTTGAGGAAATGATCAGCACGCTGACACAACACCTTGATCATCGCGCTTTCTACCTTGCCAAGCAAAATGAACAACAGCGGCGCCACGCTCGCTTCATCGACGCGGACTACAACCTCGAACCCCACCTGAAAGAAAGTCCTGGTGGCCTGCGCGATTTACAGACCGTGCTGTGGATTAGCCGCGCCTGCGACTTGGGCGACACCTGGCGCGAGCTGGCCAAGGCAGGCATGATTACCGAACCCGAGGCACGCGCCATCGCGAGTCACGAAGCCCTGCTACAAAACCTGCGCATTCGCCTGCATTATTTGGCCGGGCGGCGTGAAGATCGTCTACTATTCGATTACCAGACCGAACTGGCGAAACAAATGCACATCACTGCTACAGGTGTGCGCCGTGCCAGCGAACACATGATGCAACGCTACTACCGCACTAAACAAGCTGTACTACAACTCAATGTCGTGCTGCTGCAAAACTTGCGCACACATCTGTTCCCCGAAGCCAGCACAAACCATCCACTAAATTCGCGCTTCATAACGCGCGATGATTTGCTCGAAGCGCGTGATGAAGACCTGTTCGAACGCGAGCCATCTGCCATTATGGAAAGCTTCCTGTTATTGGAACAACATCCACGCCTGAGCGGATTTTCTGCCCCCACTTTGCGCGCTCTGTGGCGGGCACGCCACAAGATAGATGCTGCATTCCGACGCAATGCACAGAACCGTGCAATGTTCATGGCTATCCTGCGCCAGCCACACGGCCTTACTCATGCGCTGCGACGCATGAATCAAAATGACATTCTGGGCCGCTACCTGCCAGCGTTTGGTCGCATCGTCGGGCAAATGCAGCATGATCTGTTTCATGTTTATACTGTAGACGAACACATCCTGATGGTGGTGCGCAATCTGCGCCGTTTTACCTTGGCAGAGTACGCACATGAAACCCCCTTGTGTAACAGGCTTATCAAAGATTTCGCGAGGGTCGAGGTGCTGTATATCGCCGGGCTGTTCCACGACATCGCCAAGGGGCGCGGCGGAGACCATTCAATACTGGGACGTGCGGACGCTACACGCTTCTGCAAACAACACGGGCTGACGCAGGAAGATACTGACTTGGTGGTATGGCTGGTAGCGCATCATCTAACAATGTCCTCCACCGCGCAAAAACAAGACTTGTCCGATCAGGACGTGATCGCGGCCTTCGCTGCAACAGTAAAAAATGATCGTTACCTAATCGCGTTGTACCTGCTCACCGTTGCCGATATTCGTGGCACCAGTCCGAAAGTGTGGAATGCCTGGAAGGGCAAGTTGCTCGAAGATCTGTTCTGGGCAACGCGCCGCTATATGGTTGACGGCAAAATTGCCGATCAGGTCGGAGAAATACGCGCACGTGCACTAGAAATACTTAGCTTGCATACGATTGCTCCTGAAGTACATGAAACACTGTGGGCACAACTAGACGCAGAATACTTCCTGCGCCACGAACCGCAGGAAATCGCCTGGCACACTCGCCTGCTGGCAGATCACGTCAATAGCGACACAGCCATCGTCAAGACACGTCTAAGCCCCATCGGGGAAGGCATTCAGTTGATGGTATATAGCCCCGACCAGCCTTATATTTTTGCGCGCATCTGCAGTTTTTTCGAGCGGCTGAACTACAACATCATGGAGGCAAAGATTCACACCACCCAGCACGGCTATGCGCTGGACAGCTTTATGGCAATGGATGCAAGCAATAACAAGCCAGCATATCGCGATGTTATGAATTACATAGAATATGAACTGTCACGCGAGATAGCCAAAGCCAATGAACCCTCCGCACCAAAATCCGCCAGAATATCCCGCCAGCTCAAACATTTTCCCATCGCATCCGAAGTCAATATAACGTCAGATGATAAAGGCAACTATCTGCTTTCCATCATCGCCGGCGACCGCCCCGGTCTGTTGGCGCGCATCGCACAAGTGCTGGCGCAGCATGGCATAGCAATACGTAGCGCCAAGATCAACACTCTGGGGGCGCGCGCCGAGGACACCTTCCATATAGCCAGCCCAGCGCTCATACATCCGCAAACAATTACAGCGCTCCGCGAAGAACTGCTAAAACAGATTTCTTAAATGTTACCCAGAGAATACGTCGTATGAGTGAACGGTTCAGAACGGTGCTGTGGCGGGCAATTCATCTTTTTCTAGTTTGCCTTATAAGTACAGGCACAGGAATCGCCTATGCCGACATTACGGACACGAATTCAGCAACAACCCTCCGTGCAAAATACTTGGCATTACGGGATACACTCAGCCACAACCAGTTTCAATTACCGCTTAATCTGGATTCCAGTCAGACCTCAACTGACTTAAAGGGCGACATCTATGCGCTCATGGATTATCCGTTTGCAACGGTAAGTACAGCGCTCAATGGCGCAAACCATTGGTGCGACATCCTGATCCTGCATCTCAATGTCAAATACTGTCGCGAATCGGCTGACAAACCGGGCAGCAACCTCACGGTATATATCGGCAGGAAAACCGAGCAGTCGCTGAATATTGCCTCCCGAATGGAATTTGAATATCGGGTTGGCTCCAACTCATCGGATTATCTCCAGATTTTTCTGGACGCTGACAAGGGCCCCTTCGGTACTAAAAACTATCGCTTCATGCTGGAAGCAATCCCTCTAAAAGACGGAGGAACATTTATCCACCTATCATATTCGTATGCCTATGGCTTTACGGCAAAGCTTGCAATGCAGGCCTACCTGAATACGTTGGGAAGCGACAAGGTAGGATTCACCGTTATTGACAAGCTGCCTGACGGCAAACCCCTCTATGTCAGCGGGATACGTGGCGCACTGGAACGCAACACCATGCGCTATTACTTGGCAATAAGCGCATATCTGGGCGCCTTATCCACGCCACCCCAGCAACAACTGGAAAAACGCCTGCGGGACTGGTTTGCGTCTACCGAGCGCTACCCACTCCAGTTACATGAGCTAGAGCTGAGCGAATATCTTGATATGAAACGCAAGGAGTATAAGCGTCAGCAAGTTGGCGGGTAACTTGACAAGTTTCCCATCGAAACTACGATCACGGCTTACTTCTATCCACCAAGTTGAATTTCATTTAATAAATTTCACTTCTCTACAATTAATAAGCCACACAGGCACTGCCTGCAATCTATAATTGCACACCACTTTTTTTATGTAAATTTATGAAAAACTCAATATCCCATTTGTGGGTCGTAATCCTCCTCGTAGGCTATACAAACCATGCCCTTAGCGCAGATACTCCACCAGCACCCGCTACATCTGCTGTACCGCAAGTTGCCACACCTGCTGATCGGCCATCTCTAATCGCACGCCGCCAAGCCAGACGCGCAGCGCCCGATGCAGAAATCAACTTAAAAAACCCATCGTTCAACCCTGACCAGCAAGGCAAGCTAAATGCCTGGATAGCGATTGAGCACGGCTCAGGCAACTCCTATACCTTTGTAGCCGATCCAGAAAATGCACTTTCCATTCCGAGTAGTGCGCGAATCAGACGTCATGGCTCTGAACCATATGGTTTGCTCCAACAATCGATCGGCGTTCATCCCTCATGGCACAACAAGACAGCACGGCTTTCTGGCTCGCTTAGAGGCGTGGATATAAGCGGAGCTGGCGGCGCACTCGTCCTTCGTGCAGATGACGGAAGCGGCCAAATCCTGGCCTGGAATTTTATGCAAAATGCCCGCGTGAAAGGCACGCAAGACTGGAAGCGTTACACCATCGAACTCAAAATCCCGTCTTCTGCCTATTCTCTAATAGCTGGCGTGATGCTGGAAGATGGTGGAACGCTGTGGGCGGATGACTTGACGATTGAATTGATCGATTAATTTGTGCTACGCGTCGTATGCCAGTGACAGGCCACTTTATTTAATCGAGTCTGACCAAATTCATTTCGTAACCATTCAATGGTTATCACTTTTATCACACTCTATCAATGCATAAGCCGAATGATTATGTATTGATTCAAAATTCTCCGACTCAACCACATACGCCTCAATGCGTTCGTCACGATTGAGCGCTGCTGCAACATCGCGCACCATATCTTCAACGAACTTGGGGTTATCATAAGCTCGTTCAGTGACAAATTTCTCATCCGGACGCTTAAGTAAACCATACAGTTCGCTAGATGCCTGCTCCTCGGCATAACGCACCACCTCCTCGATCCATACAGAACGGCTGGTACGCACGGTAATAGTCACATGTGAACGTTGATTGTGCGCGCCTCGCTCAGATATTTTTTTGGAGCATGGGCACAAGCTGGTTACCGGCACCACTACCTTCATGGTGAAACGGTATTGCCCATTATTAATTTCACCAATAAAGGTCACATCGTAATCCAACAAGCTTTGCACGCCAGATATCGGGGCAGTCTTATTAATAAAATAAGGGAAGCTCATTTCGATGTGGCCGGACTTAGCTTCTAACTTCTCAATCATCTCGCGCAGAATGCTTTCAAATGACTCTACGGAAATCTCCCGCCCATGCTGGTTGAGTATCTCGACAAAACGCGACATGTGCGTGCCTTTGAAGTTGTGCGGCAGGTGCACATACATATTAAAAGTGGCAACCGTATGCTGCACCCCGACGTTTTTGTCTTTAACTTGCACTGGATGGCGAATGCTCTTGATGCCGACTTTGTTGATCGCCAGATGGCGCGTATCAGCCATATTTTGAACATCAGGAATAAGAGTGGCTTGGAGAGAGTTCATGTTTACTGTCGACTTTCGAAATAACACACTATCAATATCGCATTCTTCCCTTTGATAAAATCAACCATATTCAAAACCGAATACTGCAGCAAGATTCTTGAACACAGATTGTCTATGAGCGCAGCCCCATGAATAACGGGTAGGACCCCATGGAGCATAAATTTTCTAATGGGCACGAATAGGAAATACTAAAGTTACATGTACTAAAAACAGGAGTGTTAAAGTAACTTGGATGTGAACGACTAAAATCGTCTAACCACACCAAGCTAAATGCACATGAGCCTAAGCATTTAAAGTCAAAGACAGAAATATCAATACGACAGACAACATAGGACAAACCTTGAGGAACCTTTCGGCAAAATCCGGAAGGTTACCTCATTGAATTATCGACTAACCCGGTTGCTTGACTACACGTAAATAGGGTTTAACTGTTTTCCAACCATCTGGAAACATTGCTTTTGCATCATCATCAGATACCGAAGGTACGATAATTACATCATCGCCATCTTTCCAATTGACAGGTGTGGCAACTTTATATTTGGCAGTTAACTGCATGGAATCCAACACACGCAAGATCTCATCAAAATTACGGCCTGTGGACATTGGGTATGTCAACATCAGTTTAATTTTTTTATCTGGGCCAATAATAAAAACTGAGCGAACAGTTGCATTATTAGCCGCAGTACGGCCCTCAGATGTACCCGTTTCATCAGCTGGCAACATGTTATAAAGCTTCGCTACCGCCAAATTTTCATCTCCGATCATAGGATAATTAACAGCATAACCTTGCGTTTCTTGAATATCTTTTGCCCATTTTGTATGGTTATCCACTGTATCAACGCTTAATCCAATTACTTTGCAGTTCCGTTTTTTAAATTCCGGCTCTAGTTTTGCCATATACCCTAATTCAGTTGTACAGACTGGCGTAAAATCTTTCGGATGAGAAAATAATATCGCCCAGCCGTTGCCAATCCACTCATGAAAATTAACGGTACCTTGAGTTGTGGGGGCAGTAAAATTTGGTGCTTCATCATTAATCCGTAGTGACATGGTTAATCCTCCGTTTATATTCAAAATTATGCCGTAACGCATCTTACTACTACATATTGATTACACACTTATTATTTGCAATCAAATATATTTAATATTCCTTGCTTGAACTTATAAAAACATTTTTTGCCGAATTGAAGCAACGATGCCTGTTGCGTCCAAACCGCACATAGCCAACATTTTTCCCGTCTCTCCTTGTTCCAAAAAATCATCTGGCAATCCAAGTTGGAGCAGCGCGTTAGTCATGCCGTGTTGTTGCAAGCACTCCGCCACCGCGCTACCCGCACCGCCTTGGATGGTGTTTTCTTCTATGGTTACAAGCAGGGCATACTCGCGCGCCAAATACAACACCAACTCTGTATCCAGAGGCTTAACAAAGCGCATGTTGGCAACCGTGGCATTGAGTGATTCCGCAGCGTCAAGAGCTGGGCCAAGCATGGATCCAAAGGACAAAATTGCCACACCTGAGCCCACACGACGCACTTCACCCTTACCTAAAGGCAGCGCCTGCATTTCCTTACGTGATGCAACACCCGGTCCACAGCCGCGCGGATAACGCACAGCAGTCGGAGTATCCAACTGAAACGCAGTGTATAACAACTGACGGCATTCATTTTCGTCAGCAGGAACCATTACTGTCATGTTTGGAATGCAGCGCAAAAAACTCAGGTCAAAACTACCTGCATGCGTAGCACCATCCGCACCGACCAGCCCGGCACGATCTATCGCCAGAAGCACCGGCAGGTTTTGAATCGCGATATCGTGTATCAGTTGGTCGTAAGCTCGTTGCAAGAAAGTGGAATAAATTGCCACTACCGGCTTGTAACCTTCACAT
Source organism: uncultured Nitrosomonadales bacterium (assembly GCA_903878125.1). Lineage (GTDB taxonomy): Bacteria > Pseudomonadota > Gammaproteobacteria > Burkholderiales > Gallionellaceae > Nitrotoga. The sequence continues at coordinate 11,205 of CAIRGS010000225.1, forward strand.
GCAAGTCCGGCGGCGAAGGTCAGCGCATGCTGCTCGGCAATACCTACGTCAAAATAACGTTGTGGAAATTTTTTTGCAAATTCAACCATGCCGGAACCCTCGCACATGGCGGGGGTAATGCCTACTAAACGCTTATCCTGTTCTGCCATATCACACAACCATTCGCCAAAAACCTGTGTGTAGGTAGGCTTGCTGGCTTGCCCTTCAATATTTCTCAGAACAGGTTTGGTGACAATCCCTTGATCTGGATCAAACTTGCCAACACCGTGATAGAGCAGGCAATCTTCCTCTGCATGAGAGTAGCCTTTACCTTTTTGCGTGACAACATGCAGAAATTGTGGCCCTTTGAGCTGACGTATGTTATGAAGAGTGGTGACTAAGGTATCAAGATCATGTCCATCAATAGGACCGATGTAATTGAAACCAAATTCTTCAAACAACGTACCCGGCGTAATCATGCCCTTGACATGCTCCTCGGCGCGCTTGGCAAATTCAAGCACTGGCGGCATGCCTTTCAGCATTTTTTCACTGCCGCGTCGCATGGCAGAATAAAAGCGCCCTGACATCAGCTTGGCAAAATAATTGTTGAGCGCACCTACTGGCCGCGAGATGGACATGTCATTGTCATTGAGGACCACCAACAGGTTGGTATCCATCGCACCCGCATTGTTAAGTGCCTCAAACGCCATGCCACCGCTCATCGCGCCATCACCAATGATAGCCACCGCACACCGATCGCTTCCATCAATTTTTGCCGCCACAGACATTCCCAGAGCTGCGCTGATCGATGTACTGGAGTGCGCGGTGCCGAAGGCATCGTAGTCACTCTCGGCGCGATTAGGAAAACCGGAAATTCCACCTGCCATGCGCAGGGTTTTCATCGCTTCGCGCCGTCCCGTAAGTATCTTGTGCGCATAGGTTTGGTGACCCACATCCCACACCAATCTGTCATCCGGTGTATTAAAAACGTAGTGCAATGCAATGGTTAATTCTATTGTGCCTAGATTGGAAGACAGATGACCACCCGTCTTACTGACAGACTCCACCAAGAACTGACGCAATTCATCCGCCAGTTGATGCAATTGCTTGCGATCCAGCTGACGCAAGACTTCTGGGGTATTGATGGTATTGAGCAGCGAAACCATCAAAACTTTCTTAACAAGATAAAATCAGCCATTTCACATAGGCGACGTGCTGGCTCACCGAACCCCGCCAGAGCTTCCAGCGCTTCACTGTGTAGTTCCGCCGCCATCTGTTTAGCTGCCTGAACGCCAAGCAGCGTGACATAAGTAGGCTTGTCTTGTTCGGCATCCTTACCTGCAGTTTTGCCTAAGGTTACGGTGTCCGCCTCGCTATCGAGTACGTCGTCCACCACCTGGAAAGCCAATCCGACGCATTTGCCGTAGCGATCAAGCCTGGCCAGTTCCACCTCTCCCAGCTCAGGCCCACACTGCGCACCAAGCAAAACAGCAGCACGAATCAGCGCACCCGTTTTATGGATGTGCATGAATTCAAGTTCCGGCACACTCAGCTGGTTGCCGACACTCGTTAAATCAATCGCTTGTCCGCCCGCCATACCACGCGACCCAGATGCTGTAGCCAATAACTTGATCATGGCCAATTGTTGCACGGCATCATTACTGAGTTGATGCTCGGCCAGCAACTGAAACGCCAAACTTTGCAAGCTGTCGCCGACCAGCAGCGCAGTGGCGTCATCATATTCAACATGACAAGTGGGTTTGCCTCGCCGAAGCACATCATTGTCCATGCATGGCATGTCGTCGTGTACCAATGAATAGGAGTGAATCAGCTCGACGGCAGCCGCAACTATGTTGACGCGAATACTGTCCGCCCCGACCAAATCACCCGCAGCAAAGGCCAACAGCGGGCGCACACGCTTACCGCCATCCAATACGCTATAGCGCATGGCTGCATGCAGCCGCTGCGGAGCAATATCCGGTTGTGGCAACAACAGTTTTAGCTGATCTTCGAAACGACTCTGGTGGGAACGAGCCCAAATCTGGAAATCAATGCCCGGCATCGTAGGTCTAGTCATCTTCTCGCTTGGCAAAATCGCTCGTACTAGTAGGATTGGCAACAAAATTTTGCAGCGTCCCCTCTTCCAGAATGCGTACCTGCTTCTGCGCATCCTCCAAACGGCCTCGGCAAATCTGCAACAGCTCGGCACCACGCCGATAAGCTGACAGCGAGTCTTCCAACGACAGCTTGCCCGCCTCCATGTCAGCGACTACCTGTTCCAGTTCGGCCAGTGCTACCTCAAAGCTGGGTGTTTTTTGGGATTTTACTGCCATGTATGTACATTCCATTTGCTAAAGTTGCGGCGTATTTTACCTTAACCTGAATCTTAAGGTCTTTCCGTCGCGAGATGCTTTAAGTCAGGGGCCAATATTTTTCAACCTCTGATTTTAAACCTGTTAGCTCTCTCGAGTCAGGTGTGGATTGGATCTTGGCTATGCCATCACCACTCGCCATAGTTACGAATGCCGCAAGTGTCAAGTTCGCTGGTCTTGAAAATCCAGCCCAATGCTCAGCTTATTTTCGTTCTTTAAGTAAATCACGAATTTCCGTAAGTAGCACCTCTTCATTTGAAATTTTTGGCAGTTCTGCCGGCTTCTCTTCCGATTGCCTCTTTAGTGAATTGATAGCTTTTATTGCCACAAATATTGCAAAGGCAATAATCGCAAAATCAATCATTGATTGGATGAATTTCCCATAGCTGATCACAATAGCTGGCGCTCCTCCTCTGGCCTCCTGAACGATGAACGCCAAACTAGAGAAATCAACTCCACCCAAGAAAACTCCAATCGGGGGCATCATTATATCGCCCACAAAAGACGAAACAATTTTACCAAATGCAGCTCCAATAATAATGCCTACGGCCATGTCAATAACATTACCCTTGACGGAAAACTCCTTCAATTCTTTCATCATACCCATGATATTTCTCCTTCATATTAAGGTGATTGAATATATCAACATATTGATTTAGTACTAAATTCTCACCAGCATTACCATGAACATTACCATAGACACCTTCGCTTCTTGGATCTTACTGCCTCCAAACCCATCTGACTGAAGGGTCTGAAATTTGAGTTTAACATCCAATGAAAGCGATTGGGTACAACGAAAGGGGAGGCAAAACTGATTCCTAAGCCGCAGCAATTGAACGTAGAAGTAACCGGACGCTACGAGGCTTTATCGCGCAGTGTCCGATTGACTGCCGAGTCAGCTGCAGCCATATAACGTGGAAATGTGGAGAAGATGAAGCGGTGGGGTCGAACTACCACCGCGAAAGCGGTTTAGTTCAACGTACGTTATAGTTAATATTTAGTGTGAGCAAAGCTTGCTCGCAGGATCATCAAGCATTAACACGTCGCTTAAATTCGCCAGTACGTGTATCAATTTCAATTTGATCACCAATTTCGCAAAATGCGGCCACCTGTAACTCTGTACCAGAGCCAATTTTGGCAGGCTTCATTACTTTGCCGGAGGTATCACCACGCGCTGCTGGCTCGGTGTAGATAATTTCGCGTACGACAGTATTGGGCAGATCGACCGAAATGGCTTTATCGTTGTAGAAGACCATCTCGCAGGCCATACCGTCTTCAAGGTAGTTGAGCGATTCGCCCAAGTTTTCCTTTTCTACCTCGTACTGATTGTAATCAGTATCCATAAACACATACATAGGATCGGCAAAATAAGAATAAGTGGCATCCTTTCGATCAAGCAGAACTATTTCAAATTTGTCGTCCGCCCTATATATCGCCTCGCTCGGCGAGTCTGTCAATAGGTTCTTGAATTTCATTTTAACTACCGAACCATTACGGCCAGAACGGGTATATTCAGCCTTTAACACCACCATGGGGTCAGTGCCGACCATGACGACGTTACCTGCCCGCAGTTCTTGTGCTATTTTCATGTCTACTTACCTTAAATCTGATTTACATTCCAAGCCGCGTATTCTATCAATTTTTTGAACAAAATTCAGCAAATTCAACACGAGGTTATTGCGGGATATGTGTTGCGACCATTCACGCGCATGACTTTGGAATACCGTTTCGTGCTCCCAGTATTCGTTCCAAGCGTGGTTTGAGCTTGCCGAAGCCGATTGGTTCCCGTTTTGTCCAATGTTCCATCCTTCCCACAACCTATACAATGCTTTTGCTGCGTCTGGCTCCAGTCCAGCACAATACAGCTTCATGAAAGCGCTCAGCTTCTTTATATGTACCTTATCTTGTTGCGGATAAATGTGCCACACAAATGGCTTGCCCGCCCATTGCGCGCGTACGCAGGAATCTTCCCCTCTTACAAAGTTGATATCGCAGGCCCACAACAGTTCATCGTAACGCTCCTGTTCAATGAACGGCAATACGCGGACTTCCAAATTACCGTACTGTAATATGTCACCCGCTGCAACGAGTTCCCGCCCAAAAAAGGCTGCCACTTGAGGCAGCACACAGTCATCCGGCACTAAACACAGTATCGGGATATTATTCTTTGCCCAAGTAGAAAATAATTCCGGCAGTGCGATATTTTCATAACAGAATAACGACACTCGTACTTCATTGGGTTTAGCTAATGGTACGCCCAGTGCTCGCCAAAATGCGGCCTGCGTGTGCAGTTCGCTCTGAAATGCATCACGTCGTGCCATGAGATCTCGCTCCAGCAGCAAGCCACCCGTTTGCGGGGTGAACCCCGGGAAAAAAAAATATTTAGTGAGGGGTAAGAAAGGATGGGGAGAGGGTAAGCAATGGCAGCCAGCCACCCATTCTTCCGCACTAAGGTATTCCAAGTTAATCCAAATCGGTTTGCACTCTTGCGCCACCATCGCTGCCACATAGCGCTCGGGCAGTTCACATGCAAACGCCTCAATCACTAGCTGCGGCGGTTCTAGCTTTGATAATTGAGGCTCCCATAAAGTTGAAGTCCAGTACCTGATTTCCACTCCAAAACAATGCTGTATTGGCATATCTGGACAGATTGCCGGGTGCAGCCTACGAAAGCTTGACAGATCGTCCACCCATAGTCGCACTGTCATCTCATGCTCGTGCACCAGTTGCTTAGCCAGCCGCCAGCACACGCCAATGTCACCAAAGTTATCTATCACGGCGCAAAAAATATCGCAGGTAATCGGTTTATTCATTCCATTCGCAATGTGCATTTAAAGCATTTATTATTTTTATTTACTAAACAAAAAAGCCCCATACCAAGGGGCTTTTTTATTGAACTATGTTTTTAACCTTTACTCTGAAGCAGGCGCTTCAGGCTCTACCACGATAAGAGCCTTCATGCTCAAGCGCAAGCGGCCCTTCTCATCGGCCTCCAGCACCTTGACCTTTACAATCTGACCTTCTTTCAGTACATCCGACACAACGTTAATGCGCTCGTTTGAAATTTGCGAGATGTGAAGCAAACCATCTTTCCCAGGCATAATATTCACAATCGCGCCAAAATCCAGCAGTTTGACAACCGGACCTTCATAAACCTTGCCTACCTCAACTTCCGCTACAATATCCTCAATACGTTTTTTTGCCAGCATTCCACCTTCACCGCTAACACTGGCAATAGTTACATTGCCTTCATCGTCGATATCGATAGTGGTGCCAGTTTCCTCGGTTAACGCGCGTATCACAGAACCACCCTTGCCAATCACATCACGAATTTTCTCCGGGTTGATCTTGATTTTAATCATGCGTGGTGCATGTGCCGACACCTCCTCGCGTACCGCAGGCATGGCCTGTTTCATGATACCAAGAATATGCAAGCGTCCTTCTCGGGCTTGGCTCAAGGCAACTTGCATAATTTCACTCGTTATCCCATTGATCTTGATGTCCATTTGTAGTGCAGTAATACCCTGTTCTGACCCTGCCACCTTAAAATCCATGTCACCCAGATGATCTTCATCGCCTAGAATGTCGGTCAGTACAGCAAAACGATTACCTTCTTTAATCAAACCCATGGCGATACCTGCCACATGAGTCTTGACTGGCACACCGGCATCCATCATCGCCAAGCAACCACCACATACTGAGGCCATTGAACTGGATCCATTCGACTCAGTGATTTCAGAAACAACACGAATGGAATATCCAAACTCTTCCTCACTCGGCAACGTTGCGACCAAAGCACGCTTAGCTAAGCGACCATGACCAATTTCACGTCGCTTTGGTGTACCAACGCGACCAGTCTCACCGGTAGAATATGGGGGGAAGTTGTAATGAAGCATGAAGCGATCCAAATATTCACCTTGCAAGGCATCTATTTTCTGCGCATCGCGCGCAGTACCTAGAGTGGCCACTACCAATGCCTGAGTTTCACCACGGGTAAACAGGGCTGAGCCATGTGTGCGTGGTAATACGCCAGTGCGAATGGTAATTGGACGCACGGTACGTGTATCACGCCCATCGATGCGAGGTTCGCCGCTTAGTATCTGGCCGCGTACAATCTTGGATTCCAGTGCCTGGAACAAATCATTAAGATGATTTTTTTGCACCAAACCATTTTCCGAGGCTGACACGGCTTCCAGCACGCGCGCACGAATCGCATCCACCTGATTAGTACGCGCCTGTTTCTCGCGTACGGCATAAGCTTGCTGCAAGCTACTTTCGGCCAGTTCGGCGATTTTTGTGCTCAACACAATGTCATGCACAGGCGCGTTCCAATTCCAATCCGGTGCACCAACTGCATCCGCCATTTCGATGATCGCCTGAATCACCGCTTGCATTTGCTTGTGGCCAAACATGACCGCGCCCAACATGACATCCTCAGGCAATTCTTGTGCTTCTGACTCCACCATTAATACTGCTTGTTCCGTACCAGCAACTACTAGATTCATTTTGGATAGTTCAAGTTCCTCTGCGGTCGGGTTAAGTACATACTCACCGTTAAGATAGCCGACGCGCGCCGCGCCTATGGGGCCATCAAACGGAATACCAGACAGCGCCAAGGCAGCAGAGGCACCAATCATGGCAGGAATATCAGAGTCAATCTGGTTATCAGAAGATATCACCGTAGCAACGATTTGCACTTCATTATAAAAACCTGCCGGGAACAGCGGGCGCAACGGGCGATCGATCAAACGAGACGTCAAGACTTCCTTTTCGCTGGGACGTCCTTCACGTCGAAAGAAACCGCCTGGAATCTTGCCTGCAGCATAGGTACGTTCCTGATAATCAACAGTCAATGGGAAAAAATCCTGATCCGGTTTGGCATCTTTCCTGCCTACCACGGTGACCAGAACAACCGTATCATCCAGACTGACCACGACAGCTCCGCTGGCCTGACGTGCGATTTCCCCGGTTTCTAAGGTGAGTTGATGATTGCCATACGCTAATGTTTTCTTGTAGTGACTCAAAATTCACCTCTCTGTGCATGACGTGGCGCTAATGCGCCATGGGTAAGGCTGTAGTTGGGATAATTTACCCAAAACAACGCGGGCCGCATCTGCGACCCACTTATAAAATACTATTTGCGCAATTCCAAACGCTGAATCAGTGCACGGTAACTGCCCTCGTTCTTGCCCTTAAGGTAATCCAGAAGCTTGCGGCGACGGCTCACCAATCGCAACAGACCGCGACGAGAATGGTGGTCCTTTATGTGTTCCTTAAAATGACCTGTCAAATAATTAATACGAGCAGTCATCAGCGCAACCTGTACTTCTGGTGAGCCGGTATCGCCTTTGATGCGTTGGTAATCAGTCACAATTTGCGCTTTTTGCGCTGCCGTTATAGACATAATATTCACACTCCACTAAATAAAAAGTGCCGCATTTTACCCTCGAATGCGGCGGTTGCTCAAGTCTATTCGGACAAGAACGTTGTCCAACAATACGTTAATTAGTCCTAATCTTCATAAATTAACACACGCCCTTTGCTTATCTTTGCAGCTTTACAGATTCCCACTCAGATTCATTTTCTCGAGCACCTCTATCAGAAATACCTTAAATTGAGCCGAAACCTATTCTATGCAAGCAGCGCTTTTCGCCACGCTGGACAACAACCTTACGGGGGTCAGTCGCTGTTCCACGAGATCAGCTACTCCAATGAAGCGCCCTGCTCCATATAATCGAACTTTGCCATCCGGCAATGCCGCTTCGATAGCGAGCCGCTGCCCTTGGGCAATGCGGGTCACTTGTGCTGCATCTAGATCCAGCACAGGCATATCCTGCAGCAAACAATCCAACGGTAAAATGTATGCCTCTCGTTCCAGCATGGTTACCGACTCCATCTGATTCAAATCATGCGAACCTTCAAGGCCAAACCGACCAATCGCTGTACGGCGCAATCCTTGCAGGTGTGCACCACACCCCAAAGCCAATCCAATATCCTCGGCCAGTGTGCGCACGTAAGTACCCTTACTGCAACGCACTGTAATCTCCATCTCATCACCCGCGAAGCGCTCCAATACCAACTCGTGTATGGTCACGCTGCGGCTTGCACGTATTACAGTCTCGCCCTTACGAATGTACTCGTATAGTGGTTTTCCCTTATGCTTGATGGCGCTATGCATAGGCGGCATCTGCTGAATTTCACCGATAAAATTGCGTAATACCGCATATACCTGTTCTTTATCCAGCTCGACAGCACAGGTGCTGGTAATTTCGCCCTCGGCATCGCCCGTGGTAGTCGTTTGACCAAGCCGAATCAATGCACAATAAGTTTTGTTCGCCTCCAGCAATGAACTGGTGAACTTGGTAGCCTCGCCAAAACAAACAGGTAACAGACCAGTCGCCAGAGGATCGAGCGTACCTGTATGCCCCGCCTTCTCCGCCTGAAACAAACGGCGCACCTTTTGCAAGGCGATATTGGAACTGAGTCCTAGAGGCTTATCGAATAACAAAACACCGTCCAATGGACGCATTATGCGGGTCATTTTATCTTCTCGAAACGTCCTTCACTACCACCTTAGGAGGAAGCTAGTCGGCTGCGTCCTCCTTTGACAAGTGATCCAAAGGAACTTCGGAAGAGCTGTGTAATGTTTTGTCGCTGGCAACTGCTTGATCAATAAGCTGCGACAAATGCGCGCCACGTTCGATCGACGGATCATAAACAAAATGTAGTTGCGGCATGATGCGCAGCTTCATCGAATGTGCGAGCTGGCTACGCAAATAACCGCTTGCATGCTCCAAACCTTGCTGCACTGCAGCGCTTGCGCCGCCCAAGGCGGTGTAGAAAACCTTGGCGTGGGAATAATCCCTGGTCACCTCAGCTCCCGTGAGGGTTATCATGCGCACGCGCGGATCTTTCACCTCGAGGCGCAACAGTTGAGCCACTTCACGCTGAATCTGTTCGGCTATCCGGTCTGTCCTTACATAGCCTTTAGGCATTTAAAGGGCGTGCTACTTCGATTATTTCAAATGCCTCAAGCTGATCACCCACTTCAAGGTCATTAAAATTACGCAATGACAAACCGCACTCGAAATTCGACCGCACTTCCTTGACGTCATCCTTGAAGCGTTTCAACGAATCCAGTTCACCAGTATGAATCACCACATTGTTGCGCAGCACTCTCACCTGTGAGTTCCGCTTGATTACGCCACTGGTCACGTAGCAACCGACCACAGTGCCGATCTTGGAGATGACGAATACCTGGCGTACTTCCACCATACCGAGGATGACTTCCTTCTTTTCCGGAGCCCGCATACCTGACAGAGCTGCTTTAATATCATCTACCATTTCGTAGATAACATTGTAGTAACGTACATCTACGCCGGCAGATTCCGCCAGCTTGCGCGCAGCAACATCGGCACGGGTATTAAAGCCAATCGCAATGGCCTTGGAAGCCAGCGCCAGGTTAATGTCCGATTCACTGATCGCGCCCACAGCACTGTGAATTAGGTTAACCTTGACCTCATCGGTGGATAGTTTTTGCAGGGCATGTGCAATAGCTTCACAAGAACCCTGCACATCGGTCTTGATAATCAGTGGCAGCATGCGAACTTCGCCTTCTGCCATCTGTTCGAACATATTTTCCAACGTGGCGGCCTGCTGCTTGGCTAGTTTCACGGCACGGAACTTGCCTTGACGGAACAAGGCAATTTCACGTGCTTTTTTCTCATCTGTAAGTACCAGCACGCTTTCACCAGCCATGGGCACTTCGGATAACCCCTGAATCTCGACCGGGATCGACGGCCCAGCCTCATTTATTGCCTTACCATTCTCATCCAGCATGGCACGCACGCGTCCGGACACTACGCCGACCAGCACCGCATCGCCTCGCTTCAAGGTGCCAGACTGCACCAGTATAGTCGCCACCGGCCCCTTACCCTTGTCCAACCTGGCTTCAATCACAATGCCCTTGGCCAAGCTTAGTTTGGGTGCGGTGAGTTGCAGCAATTCAGCTTGCAATAACACGCTTTCCAACAAGGAGTCGATACCCTGTCCGGTCTTTGCAGACACTTCAACAAACATGGTATCGCCGCCCCAGCCTTCCGGCACCACGCCCTCCGCAACCAATTCTTGTTTTACGCGCTCGGAATTAGCATCAGGCTTATCAATCTTGGTCACCGCTACAACGATGGGTACATTTGCTGCCTTGGCATGGTGGATTGCCTCTTTGGTCTGCGGCATTACACCATCATCGGCTGCCACCACTAAAATCACTATGTCAGTCACTTTCGAACCACGTGCCCTCATTGCCGTAAATGCCTCATGGCCCGGTGTATCAAGGAGAGTAATCATACCGCGCGGGGTATCCACATGGTAAGCGCCGATATGCTGCGTGATACCGCCTGCTTCGCCGCTGGCCACACGGGTTCGACGAATATAATCCAGCAATGAGGTCTTACCATGATCGACATGGCCCATCACGGTAACAACCGGAGCGCGCGGCTCGAGAGGAGCATTCTTGTGCTCTTCAGATTCTGTCAGGTAAGCACTAGGATCATCCACCTTGGCTGGCTTGGCAATATGCCCCAATTCTTCCACCACAATCATCGCAGTTTCCTGATCCAACACCTGATTAATGGTCACCATGGAGCCTAATTTCATTAGTGCCTTGATAATTTCGATGGCTTTGATTGACATTTTCTGTGCTAATTCAGCGACACTTATCGTCTCTGGCACCATGACCTCATGCACGACTGGTTCAGTCGGCAGGGAGAAAGCATGCGGGGCAGTATCTTCTTGTTTGGCATGCTTGGCATGATGGCGTTGGTTAACACTTCCACGGCCAGCTGTCCAACCGCCAGGTCGCGCATCAATGACTGCCGGGGTGCGTTTTTTGTGACCGGCCTCGGTCCATGGACTTGCTTTGTCTGGGGCGGCGGGTTTAACACCTTTTTTGGCTGCCGGCCGAGCAACCCTGTCACCCGGCTTGGGCGCAGGCTTGTGCAACGTACCTTCGGCCAAATCAGGCTTAGCAACAGGGATTGCAGCTACTTCGGCAACTGAAACCACCTTAATTTCCGGCACTTCAACGGGCAGCACCACAGGTTCGATAATTGGCGTCGCTTTGCGTTTGACATGATCTTTCTTGGCTTGGACTTCGGCGGCCTGGCGCGAGGCTAATTCTGCCTGACTACGCGCTTCTTCAGTACGCAGAGCAATCTCCTGTTCACCCAATATTTCCGTTTTTGAGGTCTTTGATGATACAACCTTCGCTGGGGAGACCTTTGCTACAACAGCAACTGGTTGTTCTATCTGGACAGCTGTGATTGGCGCAACCACGCGCTTCTTGCGAACTTCGACTTGAATGATGCGAGCCTTGCCCGTGCTATCCGCCTTCTTGATCTCCGTGGTTTCACGGCGAGTTAATGTAATTTTTTTACTTTTGGCACTGCCACTGCCATGCGTGCTGTGCAGATGCTCCAGCAACTGTGCCTTATCCTGTTCCGATATGCTGTCTGATTCCTGCTGTTTGGCAACCCCGGCCGCCTGTAGTTGTTCAAGCAGCAATCCAACCGGCAAGCTGAGCTCGCCAGCAAACTGCGCTACATTCATTTTTCCCATCACTACCCCTTAACCCCCAAAATTTGAGACTTATAGCTCTCAGTACTCAACAGAAACAACTAGCCAGAACGGCTTATAAAGTAATGCACGCTCTCGCCAGTCTTTGCCAAGCAAGATTTTGTTCAATCGGATATGCACAAATGACCGCGCTGACCCTTTACAAAATTGAACATCCAATAACATTTGGAATGTATCTCATGCAAATTTATGGGACGTTCGGGTTAACCTAATTACCCTTAGTCAGCTCCATTAAGCAAACCAAGGAGCGCGTGCAGCCATAATTAACCGATTTGCGCGTTCTTCATCTATGCCTGCCTGCTCGACCAGTTCGTCCACGGCCAAGTCGGCAAGCTGTTCCTGTGTGCCAATGCCCTTGCTTGCCAGAATGCGGGCAGTTTGCTCGTCCATACCTTCAAGTTTAACTAAATCCTCAATGTTATGCTCCACCTGCTCTTCGTTAACAATTGCTGCTGTCAACAAGGCATTACGCGCACGGCTACGCAACTCATTTACTGTTGCCTCGTCAAGAGACTCAATTTCCAGCATTTCGTTCAGTGGCACATAAGCCACTTCCTCTAGCGTGTTAAAACCTTCCTGAACTAGAATATCCGCAACCTCTGCGTCTACATCGAGCTTGTCTATGAATAAATCACGCACCTTGGAAAACTCCTGCTCATTCTTCTGGCTGGATTCCTCCATAGTCATGATATTAAGCTCCCACCCGGTCAACTCGCTTGCCAAGCGTACATTCTGCCCATTTCGACCAATAGCCTGCGCAAGATTCTCTTCCTCAACTACCACATCCATGCTGTGATTTTCTTCATCAACCATAATGCTGGACACGTCAGCCGGCGCCAAGGCATTAATTACACTGGTAGCAGGATCTTCCGACCACAATACAATGTCAACGCGCTCGCCGGCCAACTCATTGGTTACAGCCTGCACACGCGAGCCACGCATACCCACACAAGTGCCAATCGGATCTATCCGCTTATCGTGGGAGCGTACCGATATTTTTGCGCGAACGCCTGGATCGCGCGCAGCACTGACTATCTCCAGCAACCCCTCCTCAACTTCCGGAACTTCAAGTTCGAACAACTTAATTATGAATTCAGGCGTGATGCGCGACAGAGTAATTTGCGGTCCACGTATTGAACGATCCACACGCAGTAAATATGCGCGCACACGATCGCCAACGCGCATATTCTCCTTTGGAATCATCTGGTCACGTGGCAGCAACGCTTCAATCTTGCCAAACTCAATGATGGCATTACCGCGCTCGATGCGCTTCACCGTGCCGGACACCAAATGCTCATTTCGCTCCATGAAGTCATTCAGAATCTGCTCGCGCTCAGCGTCACGAATTTTCTGAAAGATCACCTGCTTGGCTGCTTGTGCACCTATGCGTCCAAAATCGATGGACTCTAATGGCTCTTCAATAAATTCTTCCAACTGGATATCCGGATTACGTTTCCGAGCCTCATTAAGCTTGATATGCAGATCAGGCGTTTCGAAAGTTTCATCATCCATTACCTGCCAGCAACGAAAAGACGCATATTCACCAGTATTACGGTCAATACTGACACGTACATCAGACTCCTCGGCAAAACGCTTCTTGGTGGCGGACGCCAAAGCAGACTCTAGCGCTCCAAACACGATTTCCTTGTCCACGTTTTTTTCACGCGCTAAGGCATCAACCAATAATAAAACTTCACGACTCATCACTGCCTCCAACCAACCCGAATATTTTTTAAACTAACGTACTCACTCGCTTATTTTTTATACTTAATAGTTGCCATGTTAAATTTTATTTCAGCTAGCTGCATGAGCAACTACACTGATCTTTCACATTGCGAGGCCAGATAAACAAATTTTTGTTATGCATCACGCATAAAGCGAATTTTAAAAGCGTTCGGTTTAAGCAAATTGTTCGCTGCAAGCAAACGGCCATAATATTAAAATGTAGGCACTAAATGCGCCTTATCCAAATTGGATAGCTCAATTAGCACCTGCTTGCCATCCACATCTAACTGCAAAACACCATCCTGAAGGCTGCCGAGTATGCCTATGAAATTTTTGCGACCTGCTAACGGCAGGCGCAATTTCAACTGTGCCTTCTTGCCACAAAAGCGCATAAAATCGGCTTCCTTCTTGATTGGCCGATCCAACCCCGGGGATGAGATTTCAAGGCGCCCGTAATCCACCCCCTCTACCGCAAACAAACGCGTTAACTGGTGACTGACCAATTCACAATCTTTCACCGAAATTCCCGATGGCTGATCGAGCAGAACTCGCATCAACCCCCTTCCGGACACTTCAAAGTCAACCAACTCATACCCCAAGCCAGCCACCGTCGTTTCCACCAATCTCGCCACATCCATGATCATGCCCACAAATAAAAAACGGGCCTAGGCCCATCTGGAAAACTACGCGGATTATAGCAAAAATAATCTGTTAGTGGAAATTGACCTCACTACATCAGTATTTTACAGGAGCTGCCGAGTAAATTAATTTGGTTTTTTGAATTTTGAAACTTTATGCAATGAATACTGAAAAGCTAATCCAGAAAATAAATTGCATCAAGAATGCAGGACTACGCTAGCAAGGCGAGTATTTCGCGGATTTCACGGCGTAGTTCGGACGAACTAGCACATGGCTGAAGCAGTTGGGGATGCGCATCTTCTACCCGTTGCCCTATAAAATTATTCAGGCGACCACGAGCTCCACTGATGGTAAAGCCTTCTTCATACAGCAATTGCCTGATACGACGAATGAGCAGAACTTCATGATGTTGGTAGTAGCGTCGATTACCACCCCGTTTAACTGGTTTAAGCTGGGTAAACTCTTGCTCCCAATAACGCAATACATGCGCCTTCACCCCGCACA
>CAIRGS010000226.1 GCA_903878125.1 uncultured Nitrosomonadales bacterium
GAATCTCGATTGCTGAAAATATTCGCCCTATCGTTTTAGATCGAATTCAACATCTTGGTCACGATTACCTAGCGATACATGTCAGAAATACCGATTACCAAACTCAATACAAAGATTTATTTCGGGATGTCTATCCTTACGTAAACAACAAATCATTATTGATATGTAGCGATGATGCAGAAGTTATTTCACATGCCAAAAATTTCTTTACATTATCAAACGTCTTGACCAGCAGTCAGACGCCGCAAACGGGAAATAAGCCGCTACACTTGAGTACTACACACAGCGATGATGAACAGCGCAAGAAAGCGACCATCAATTCCATTATCGATCTCATCGCGCTAGGTCGATCATCCAAACTTTACTTTGCCAACGTAACAGCTGGGCACTCGTCAGGTTTTTCGAGATTGGCCATGTATCTTTGTCAAAATAAAAATGTTATCGATGCACTACTCAAATCTGACACTACTAAACCCTCTTCAACATCACCGGGGCAACCGCTTCGGTATACGTCCAAACCCAGCATGCGCTGGTGTTAATCAAAAAACACCTTCTTTCGAAGTAAGGTCGGTTGACCCTGCTCCATTCTGATATTCGCTGCTCAAAGCCCCGCATAGCCAGCCTCCTGCTGGCTGCGCACGGCAAGGACAAAAACAGTATCGACTTCGACAACGTAACGGTACAAAGCCACATAGCCGTGCGAACTACGCCCAATCACCAACTCTCGCTTATCGTTAATCGCGGGGCGACCAATCATGGGATTGTGCTCCAGCACGTTGAGCGCCTCAATGATCGCCCGAATACACAACACTGGATTTTCAACCTGATACTGGGCAAGGTGTTCGAGAATACGATCAAAATCATCCCCCACCTCCGATGCCAATTCGATGCGCGACATACTCAGCGCGCCAGTTTGCGAGCTGCCGGGCGCTTTACTGCTTTACCCACAAGACGATCTTCCAGATAACCGCGCATTTCCTGCCACGGAATCGTCTTCCCAGAAGCAATTATACGGGCATAGCGATCTTCGGCTACCGCATCGAAATCAGCACGCAGATCTTCCTGCTTCGTCTTTTCCGCAATAGCATCAAGAATGAAACCGTGCGTGGTTGTGCCGGAACGTTTCGCCGCCGCTGCAACGCGGGCTTTCAGGTCTTCCGGCAAGCGTATGGTAGTCGTGGACATGGCTGTCTCCAAAGGTTAAGGTGCACGCGCACTGTAGCACATCGGTGCTACAGTGCGCCATCAAACATGACGTATCAGTCAGCGAAGGGTAAAATACGCCTTTAGTTAAATAGTTGATTACGAATGTCCATTCAGTGGTTTCCCGGTCACATGGTTTCGGCGCGCAAAAAGGCAGCCGAAACCATGGAACGCATCGATGTGATAATAGAAGTATTGGATGCACGAGTGCCGGAAGCGGGCAGCAATCCTGTCATTAAGGAGCTGCGCTTGCATCGGCAACGCCCCTGCTTGAAAATCCTCAATAAAGCCGATCTGGCGGATCCTGCTGTCACTACAGCGTGGCTGAACTTCTACAATGAACAAAAAGGAATCAAGGCCGTAGCGATTTCCTGCAAAAAACCGGGAGATGTCGCCAAGGTTCCCGGTTTGTGCGAGTTGCTCGCCCCGCATCGTGATAGCAGACTTAAGCCATTGCGCATGATGATTATGGGCATCCCCAATGTAGGGAAATCCACGCTGATAAATGCGCTGCTGAAGCGCCGGGTGGCAGCTGTAGGCGACGAGCCGGCAGTGACCAAAAATCAGCAAGGATTCGACCTGAATGAACGGATGACGCTGATCGATACGCCGGGGCTAATGTGGCCAAAAATTGAGCATGACAGCGACGGCTTCATGCTGGCCGCAAGCCACGCGGTAGGGCGCAATGCCATAATCGACGAAGAAGTCGCCAGTTTTCTGGGCGACATCCTGGTGGCTGACTACCCCAACCTGCTTGTAAACCGTTATGGATTTTCCGTTGAAGGTCTTGATGGTGTTGGCGTTGTCGAAGCAGTCGCAAAACGGCGCGGTTACCTGCTCAAGGGTGGTGTTCCAGATCTGGAAAAAGCTGCTCTCATGCTGCTACAGGATTACCGCACCGGAGCACTTGGACGGATCAGCCTGGAATCACCCAAAAGCCGCAATATAATGTTGGCCGAACAGGCATTGATTAAAGCAAAGGATCAAACTTTAAGTGTAAGCAATTCAAGCGATAGCATTCCAGAAAACCCCCTTACCCAGTAATGCCGCCGTGTAAAGCTGCTTCGACCATTAATTGCAGCTCCCTTTCATTGTCAGTTTTCATCGACAAAA
>CAIRGS010000227.1 GCA_903878125.1 uncultured Nitrosomonadales bacterium
AAAAATATCGTCATCAGCGGTGATGCCAGCGTCCGTAAATTGCAGCTACAGGAAAAATCTGGAGTACCGTTGGTGCAATGGGACAAGCTATCGGTAGCTCTGGATCGCGTGGAGCCGTTTAACAATCTGGTGAGATTGCGCGAAATCAAACTGGAAAGGCCGGATATGCAAGTGATGCGGCTACAGGATGGCTCGCTCAATCTTTTGCATGCATTTGAGTTGCCCGCTACAGCTCAGAAAGACAAAGCCAGCAACAGCGCAAGCGCAACGCCAAGCAGCCAGCCCACCGCCGCCAAGCCCAAGCCATTTATCTTTTTGCTCGCCAGTGCGGAGATTATGAACGGGCGCATAAACTGGCAAGATTCCACTACCGACCCTGCGTTTGGGCCTGCCGCGCTGATGATCAAACGACTGGATGCCAGCCTGTCCAAATTCAGTACGGAAGGTAATACGCCAGCAAATTTAAATATCAAATTAGAAACCGAGGCAGGTGAGATCTTGAGTCATCAGGGATCGCTCATGCTCAACGGCAATTCTATGCAAGGCGATTTGCAAATCACAGCCCTGCAGCCACAGCATTTGCGGCCATATTTTGCTCCAGTTTTTGCCGCCGGACTGGAAGATACGCTGCTGGATGCCAAACTACCGTATCAACTGACTTGGCCGGAAACTGGCGTAAATCTGGTGCTCACCAATGCCAGTGCCCACCTGCGCAACCTGCAAGTGAAGCTGCCAAAAGAAAAGGACAGCAGCATCACTGCCAAAGATGTCTCGCTTGATGGTTTTCAGTTTGACCTCGCCAAACAAATTGCCGCGCTCGATGGCATAGTTGTTGATACTGCCAAAATAAAAATCAAGCGCAACGCAACAGGTGAAATCGATTTAATGGCGATGCTTGCAGGCAACCGCCATGCAACTAAAAAAACCACGACTAATCCTGGCACACTTGCCAAGCCCAGTGCTTGGCAGGCATCATTGAAGCAACTGAAAATCCAGCAATCCGATATTCAGTTTAGTGACGCAAAGGTGGCATCCCAAAATGGGGGCAAGCCTGCCGTGCAGCAACTGAGTAACGTAGACCTCACACTTGAAAATATCGCCTTGATGACGGAAGCGGCCACTGCAACTCCCTCGCCGCTGACTCTCAAACTTAGCCACAACAAGCGGGGCAATCTGAATGCCAATGGCACCCTGACATTACGACCGCTCGGCGTTAATCTTAAAATCGACAGCAAAAAGCTTGCTGTAACGGCATTCCAGCCTTATTTCGCAGATCAGATCAACGCCGTTTTTACCGACGGCAACCTTAGTACCAAGGGCAAGCTGATGGTGCAACTTCCTGAGCGTCGACCGCTACGCGCTAGCTATATTGGCTCAATCAACTTGGCCGATATCCAGACGCTGGACAAAATCAATGGCGATGACTTCATGCGTTGGAAATCGTTGTACATCGGCGATATCAACACACAAATCAACACGCAGAAAAATCCCTTGGCAGTATCGCTAGGCAATATTGCGCTTTCCGATTTTTATGCACGGGTTATTGTTAATGCCGATGGACACATTAATCTACAGGATATCGCAACAAAAAATGGACAGGGACAACCCACCTCCACCAGCCTGACACAAACGACACCCGCAACAGACAATTCCTTGGAAGCTGTTGCTGTTGAATTACCTGCGTCAGCCGTTACTGCGTCAGCAAATGTGGCTGCGTCGAACATATCTTCTGCTGTTGCCCCAGCGCAGACGGCAGGCGAAGCGCTGGCCACTCAAAATGCAAGTATCAAACCATTAATACGCATTGGACAAATTACGCTGCAAGGCGGCAATATCTATTTTTCCGACAACTTCATCAAGCCCAACTATAGTGCCAACCTGACTGGTCTGACCGGTTCGGTTTCAAAGGTTGCGTCTGACGACCCCACACCAGCCGACCTGGTCATGAATGGAAAAATTGATGATGATGCCACGTTGGAAGTAATCGGTAAGATCAACCCGCTAGGCGCTCAATTATTTCTTGATTTAGCCGCTAAAGTTCGCGGCATAGAGCTGACTCGTTTGACTCCCTATGCGGCAAAATATGCGGGCTATTCGATCACCAAAGGCAAGCTGTCAGTAGATGTGAAATATCATATCGAGAATGGCCAGTTGAATGCCAAGAACAACATATTTCTCGATCAGCTAACCTTCGGCGATAAAGTGGACAGCCCGGATGCGCTCAAATTACCAGTGTTACTTGCGGTCGCGCTGTTGAAAAATAGCCGTGGGGAAATCGACATTAACCTGCCGATTTCCGGTTCGTTATCCGACCCTAAATTCAGAATCGGCGGCATCATTTTCAAGGTCTTTATTAACCTGATAACCAAGGCCATCATCTCGCCGTTTTCGCTGCTCGCCTCCGCATTTGGCGGCGGCGATGAACTGGGTTATGTAGAATTCGCCCCCGGTATAAGCAACCTGACGGCTGAGGCACAGACCAAGCTCGCCACACTGGCCAAAGCCCTTAATGATAAGCCTGCGCTTAAACTGGAAATCATCGGCCGTGTCGACCCTGTCACCGATCGCGATGGTGCCCGCCGTGCCTATGTCACCCAAAAAATAAAGGCGCAAAAAATTCGCAGCCTGAAATCTGATGGCGCTTCCTTCATTCTGGAGGAGGTGACTGTCACTCCTGAGGAATATCCAAAATTTCTGGAGCAAGCCTACAAGGCAGAAAAGTTTTCAAAGCCGCGTAATTTTATCGGCATACTAAAATCGCTGCCGCCGAAAGAAATGGAAAATTTGATGATCGTAAACGCACCGATCGGCGAAAACGAACTGAAGGCACTCGCTGAACGCCGCGCATTGTTGGTCAAGCGACATCTGGAAGAGCAGGGTAAAGTGGCGAACGGGCGAATGTTCTTGGTGGCCCCCAAACTGACGGCAGAAGGCATCAAGGATAAGGGGAAACCTAACCGTGTCGATTTCACGCTGAAGTGATGTGTAATTTATATTAAGGTAACTCAAAAGACATATTTGCTATGCGGTCCGCACTTAAAGGCCGGGTTTGTGCAATGAACGGTTCAGAGATCGTGACTTTGCTTCGCTCGCACGATCTAACCTTATTCGTTAAATTTTTCTGCATTGGAACAAACAGTACCTAGGGCTTTCCCAATGCTGCCCATATTTGTCCTGTATTTCCTCTGCAGGGTAGATTTCATGGAATCCGTCTAAAGCGAAGCCGCAAGCGAAAAGAACATTTATGTAGTGGGACAATGGCCGGTGATGATAGGGAACTCCTGGAGAGCATGTGTGGTTTGCGCCACACCAAAACGCCGCACAAACTGTCCGGTCGAAGCGTCATTCATGGAAGCATGGACAACGTAGCGTAAACCCGTATATTTCAATCCAACGGAATTAACCGATAACCTTCATGCTTGCTATTCCACGATACGAAAACACCTTGGGCATTGCTTAATAAAAACGGTAAGTCAGTTCCACTTGCACTTTCTGCGATTGATTTGGCAGGCGACCAGGTTTGCCCCCCATCGGTTGACTGCATTACCAGAAGTTGCGTTTTGGTGCCGTCATACTCAGTCCAGGTCAGGGCGACATGCTTTCCCTGAGCCAAAATATCAGGATGACTAGGCAGTTTTTTCGGTGTGCCGAACGACAACGGAGCTGAGAAATTTTGCCCCCGGTCGGATGAATAGGCATAGAACAAACCTTGACGCGCGCTGCCTTGCGTAAACCAGGCAATATGGTAGCGACCATCGTCACTTATAGAAATTGCAGGCCCATGTTCAGGACAGCCCTTGATCTTCCATTCGTCAAAGGTGACGCGCCACGATAGCGTTTCTTTGCCATCAGTTTGCGTTCTGGAAAGACCATGATCGTGGATGCCGCCCGGGTAAATGAAACGCGCGAATAAAACAGGCTGGCCATCAATGTCAAAAGCAGTGGCTATGCGGCAACATTCGCAAAGGGTGTCGGAGAATTTTCGGTTGATGTAATTTTGACTATTCTGGCCGTCAATGGTGGTGTAATAAACCGCGTTCCCAAGTTGCCTCCAGTCGGTGCGGTCGCGTTCGTCAAGCCAGAAGACATAGGCTAGACCGGATGAATTTAAAACCAGCCGACCCTGAAATGAATTAGCTTCGGATGCTTGTTCGCTCAACGGTTTTGGCGTTGAAAAACTGCGGCCATTATCGGTAGATATACTGAAATAGACTGCTACTGGCTGAACGCCTTCAGCCGAATAGATGACGGAAATTCTTCCACTACGATCCACGACGATACCGGGCCGATTTTCACCACTCACTTTGATGCGCTGCGGTTCCTTATTGATACGCACAGGCGCACTGAAGGTCTTGCCGAGGTCGGTAGAATAATCAACATAGACATGCCATTTATCGGGCACGACCCGCCATAAACGGTTATCGGGACCGAAGGCGGCGGTAACGTACAGGTTTCCGCCCTGAGGACGGCGTTTTGAATCGGTTGTGCCGGCCTTAGCATCATCATGG
>CAIRGS010000228.1 GCA_903878125.1 uncultured Nitrosomonadales bacterium
AACCCGATGGTTCAAAAGAATATTCCTACGGTGGGCCTTGGCCCCCTTTGCGGCGACCTGTCGCAAAACGGTCAGACTGACGAGTGGGTCGATGTCAATGACTATCTGGCAGCAGTCACCGTTGTGGCCTCAACGATTCTTGATTGGTGCGGAGCCGAGCCAGCCAACTGCTGACCCCTCAATTAGCAAACACGGGCTTGCCATGTGTTGTTGCGGAAAAGAAAATAGCCATTGCCATTCCTCAGTGGGACAGGAATGGGACAAGCGCTCCAAAAATACAGCTTCAAGACTCAGCAAATACCTAACAAGTCAGCGCCTACTTCTCAGCAATGAAGCTGCCCGACTTGCCGCCATGCTTTTCCAGCAGCTTCACGTCGGTGATCGTCATGCCCCGGTCTACGGCTTTGCACATGTCATAAATGGTGAGCAGGGCGATTTGGAAGATCATACAAATCAACAACTTACAGCACACCAAAAATCACCACTTGGCCTAATCCTGTGTGTTTAGTTGGACAAAATTTGGACAAGAGTTCTTGCCCTAGTTCATTACACTCCACTAATGGTAGCGCGCATCCATGATGCGCTATGCGTAAAGTTGACGCACACGTTCAGATTAAACCCTCCTCCGCAAAACTCAGCACCTTGGCCCGGGTCACGATCATGTGATCGAGTACACGCACATCCACCAACGCAAGCGCGCTTTTCAGCATTTGAGTGAGTGCTTCATCCGCCTTCGAAGGTTGTACTGAACCGCTTGGATGGTTGTGGCACATGATGACTGATGCAGCGTTGCGCTTCAAGGCCTCCAGAACTACTTCTCTAGGATAGACCGACGTTTGAGTCAGGGTACCCCTGAACAGCTCTTCGCAAGCGATAACTCGGTTTTGTGAGTCCATGAATACCACTGCGAAAACCTCATGGGGGCGGGCGCCAAGCTTCAATCTCAAATAGTCTTTCACTGCATCGGGTGACTGCAGGGTGTCTGTCTGATGGATTTCACAAGCAAGCAGTTCCAACGCTTGCTGGATGATGGGATGCTCTGCGTAATTTGCCATTCGTACTCCTTTGGGGTTGTACAAATGGCTGGCTTGCTGCCCCCCCGGGGGGAGGCCCCCCAAGGGGGTGTGGGGTGGGGGCACATCGGACCAGCGGCTCTCATTACGGGTGCAATTTTTAAAGATATACACACGTAAAATTTTATTTCAAATAATTAAAAATCGAATATTCTCGTTAGGATATGATTAATTTTCTAATAGCCTTAACATATTATCTTCCCCGTCTAAATAGGTATCCATCTGCCATTGCGAAAAATGGTCTTTTACATAACGGTGATAACTTGATGACCGTTTGATTATTAATTCAATCAGTTCCTCTCCCCATTCACCGTTTAAATCAATAATCACCCTGTCACACGCAAGATCAGAATCAGCGGCATAAGAATATTTAGATAAAAACTTAATCATGTCAAACATATCTGTGCCATATACCTCTAAATCACTTTCTGTAATCCCATCGAAACTCTCCTCCGGAGAATGTATGGCCAATGATGATTGCAATAATACGATGTTGATAAATTGAATTAAATCTGCCCCGAAAAAATCTGCGTCTTTATTTTCTAATAAATTTTCATCTTCATCATATAAACATCTATATTTATTTACTTTTGAATGCATAATTCCAGAAAAATGTAATTTAGAAAAATATGGGAGAAGAGATTTACTTATTTCAGCTTCAT
>CAIRGS010000229.1 GCA_903878125.1 uncultured Nitrosomonadales bacterium
CATTATCAGGATTTAAAACTGCGTCAGCAGGTAATGGATTTTACTGATGTGGAATGGCAGGTGTGCCGCCTGCTCAGTCAGAGCGATTGTGCCGAGTATATGCAGTACAAATTGGATAGCCGTTACAAACACGTTTTGCTGGACGAATTTCAGGATACCAACCCGGTGCAATGGCAGATTCTGCAAGCCTGGTTTGCTGCTTCTGCTGCAGTGGAATCGCGGCCAACCGTTTTTGTGGTGGGTGATCCAAAGCAATCCATTTACCGCTTTCGTCGTGCCGATGCGCGCCTGTTCGGAGAAGTGAGTGCATGGCTGCAACAAGAATTTGGCGCGTATCCCCTTAACCAGAACATCACTCGGCGCAATGCCCCGGCAGTGCTGCAAGCGGTAAATAGTGTGTTTGATTCGCAGCCGGATGGCTTCGTGGATTTTGAAACACACATCGCGCATCACGCAAATTTACCGGGTTTCGTCACTGCCTTGCCGCTAGCGGTAATTGAAAATTCGGCCGAGATTGACGCGCCGGGTAGATCGAGTTGGTTGCGTAACCCTTTGCAGGAAGCGCGTATCGAACAAGCGACCGGCGAGCGTGAAGCTGAAGCGCAGCAGTTTGCCGCTGGCATCGCCGACATCATGGCGCACTGGAGTGTGCACGATGCTGACGGCGCAATGCGGCGCGCAGAATACCGTGACATTATGGTATTGGTACGCAAGCGCACCCATTTACGCGTGTATGAGAGCGCCTTGCGTACGGCCCGCATTCCCTTTTTAACTTCGCGACGCGGCGGGCTGCTGGACACCTTGGAAGCGGAAGACATACAGGCTTTACTGACATTTCTGATCACCCCATTCGCCGATTTGGAATTAGCGCAAGTTCTGCGTTCCCCCATTTTCGCCTGCTCCGATGGCGATTTAATGCAATTGGCTCAAGACGAAATCGGTGGTAGCTGGTGGTCACGGCTGCAACGCTGTGAACAGAGCGGTGCAGCATCTGCCGAATTGTCGCGTGCGCATCGCCTGCTAAATAACTGGCTGGATCGCGCCGACAAATTGCCGGTTCATGATCTGCTTGATCGCATCTATTTTGAGGGTGATTTGTTGCATCGGTATGAAGCTGCGCTGCCTGTCGAAATGGTTGAAACGATACACGCCAACCTGCAAGCCTTTATGGAGATTGCGCTGAATGTAGATGCCGGACGCTACCCCAGCTTGCCACGCTTCCTTGCTGAGCTGAGAGAACTTCGCACAGCTGACAACAATGAATCACCAGACGAGGGCAAGGTAGGAGAGGTCGGAAATGCCGTGCGTATCTATACCGTGCATGAGGCCAAAGGGCTGGAGGCACCCATCGTGTGGCTGCTTGATGCCAACGATACACAACGTAAATCAGACAGCTATGGCGTGCTGCTCGATTGGCCACCCAACGCACCGCAACCCGTGCATTTCTCGCTTTTTACGGATAAGCGTGGACGCGGAGCCAAGCGAGCGGCTTATTTTGATGCTGATGAAAATTATATGCGGCGTGAAGAAATGAATTTGCTGTACGTCGCCATGACGCGTGCGAAACAAGCGCTGCTAGTGAGCGGGAATGGCGAACTGAAAGAAGCTTCCTGGTATGGCCGCATCGCGGCGGCGGTGGAGGAGGGCGCTAATCCCTTGCTGATGGTGGCTGATAATCTTGCTTCTGTTTTACCTATAGTCGCTACTGAAATCGATGCGGCATTACTGCGTCCATTACCCACTGGTCAGCGCGCAATGCGCTCCACCGCTGCTCAGCGGCAAGGCATTTTGTTACACACGTTGCTGCAACATTTATGCGCATCTTTGCCAGGCACCTCTATCCTACTTACATCAGATGGAATCAAGAAGAGAGAGATGGCTGACATGGCGGCGCTGCAACTGCAGCTCGACATTTCATCCGGCGACATGGAATCACTCTGGCAACAGGCACAATACTTATTGGCATTACCGGCATTGCAACGTTTCTTCGATCCGCAGCAATACCGTGACGCTTGCAATGAAATGTCTTATGTCAATGCGCGTGGTGAACTGCGCCGTATCGACCGACTGGTGGAGTTTGACGACGAAGTATGGGTGCTCGATTACAAGACCGGCGCACCGTCAGATTCTGTGTCTCATATTGCGCAGATGGAGGAATATCGTGTCGCGATGCAGACCATTTATGCTGGAAAAATAGTTCGCTGCGCGTTGTTATATTCGGATGGGACGTTATGCGAGATCAGTACCCCAACGACAAAATCGTAATGGTGCTCAAGCGGAATTTAATTTGATCTGCCCCCAGTTACCCCGGACGTTGGGCGTCTAAAAACTGAGCATTTCCAGCATTGACTGTGGTTAGCATATTTGCTAACCTGCCGACATGACATATTCCATTGAATACTTTCATGTAAAGGTGCAAGCCACCGTCGAGGCTTGGCCTGTGGATGTTGTCGCAGACTACGCAAGAATTGTCGAACTTCTTATCGAGCACGGCCCAAATTTGCGTTTGCCACACTCTCGCGCCTTTGGTGGCGGGCTGTTTGAATTACGCCCACGCGGTAAATCGGGCATTGGAAGAGCGTTTTACTGATTTCTTGTTGGGCAACGCGTGGTGGTACTGCACGCTTTCATTAAAAAGTCACAGGAAACACCATCGCAGGAAACCAAGCTTGCGCGCAAGCGAATGAAGGAGATACAAAATGGCTGATCTTAAATACGACCCTGTACCGCACAATCAAAGAGCTTTTCTTGAAAAGGCATCGAAACGCCGTGGCTGCCGCGAAGCCTATGATGCTCTTGATACCGAGTACGCTCTCGCGCACGAAATGCTATCCGCGCGGACGCGCGCCGGGCTCACACAAGAAGCAGTCGCTGATCGCATGGGCACCACGAAAAGTGCCGTCTCTAGGCTGGAAGGCGTGGGGAAGCATGCGCCTTCCATGGCATCACTCAAAAGATATGCCGATGCTGTAGGCTGCACGCTCAAAATTGAATTCATTCCACAGACAATGAAACGACGCGCCACAGCCCAACCTGGCGTTCGAGCGAACGCGCCAAAAACGGCGCGCCGATCAACTTAACGTTAGAGAAATAATATGGAATCCACATTTCTATGAAATTTAATCGATCATCAATTATTTTATTCTTGGCTTTTGGCGTGTTGCATATGATTACAGCAGAATCAGAGGAATTCTATGTATGGAAAAATAGTGAGGTCGGAATTAGATTTACATACCCGAAAAACTGGAAACCCTCCACCGCCATAGCAGATCAAACATTGTTTGTTATTAACTGGACGTCCAGAAATTCTGGCGGGCTAATGGCAAGTTGCTATATAGAGGCGAATGATTCAGGCATTGGACATTTAACTCATAGTGAAATTAGGAATAATGCAGAAAACATAGCAACGGCTGTGCTGAATAATGCAAAAAAGCGAGACCCTGAAGCAGAATTGAGAACATACAAATCTGTATTGCAGGATAACGTACCCGCTGTTTATGTAGAGAGAACATTCAAAATCACTAGTATTGATGGTGCAACGATAATGAGGGGATACTCAATTATTACGGCATGGAAAGGAAAGGAAATATTTTTTGAGTGTGTTAGCGATATCCCTGTCCGCTTTGAAGAATACCGAAAGCCTGTAGAAGATAAGATCAGAAGAGTATTGCGAAGTCTGCAATTTGACAGGTAGTAATGTTTTATAAGATCGCGAGTTCAAATTCAAAGTGCAACGCTGGAGTCTGGGAAAAAGAAAATTGAGAGC
>CAIRGS010000230.1 GCA_903878125.1 uncultured Nitrosomonadales bacterium
ACCCGCCGTCATATTGACAACCGAAATGCTGGCGGTGTTGCCGCCGGCGTTGCGCAACGAACTGCGCGCAGGACTTGAAAGCCTGCGGGAAGAACAGATCAATGCTGCCCTTCAGCAAGTCGCTGAATATGATGTGACGCTTTACCATGAGCTGTCCCGACTGGTGGACAATTTCGACTATCCGAGTATCTTGAAAGTACTAGCAAGCGTATTGGAGACATCATGACAAACACAGGAATCATTCTCGTCGTTGACGATACGCCTGCCTCGTTGAGGCTGTTGACGGTTTTGCTGACGGAAGAGGGCTATGAAGTGCGATCTGCAATCAGCGGCGAGCTGGCATTGCACGCGGCAACCAATGAGCCGCCCGATCTGATTCTGCTGGATATCCGCATGCCGGGGATAGATGGCTTCGAAGTTTGCCGGCGGCTCAAGGCAGAGCCAGCAACGCAGAGTGTGCCGGTGATCTTCGTTAGCGCGGTTTTGGAAACGGACGATAAAGTGTTGGGTTTCAATCTTGGCGCGGTGGATTACGTGACCAAACCGTATCAGCGTGAAGAGTTGTTGGCGCGGGTGCGCACCCATTTGGAATTGCAACGTTTGCGCAATCATCTCGAGGACTTGGTGGAGGAGCGGTCCGCCGAACTGAAGCAGAGCGAAAAAAATCTGAAGGCCAATCTGCTAGACTCCATTGCAGCGCTCGCCGCCACCGTGGAAATGCGCGATCCCTATACCGCCGGCCATCAGCAACGCGTTGCGCTTCTGGCGGTTGCGATTGCGCAGGAAATGAAATTGCCAGAAGCGCAGGTCGAGGGTGTTCACCTGGCCAGCGTTGTCCATGACGTGGGCAAGATTAATATCCCAATCGAGATTTTAAGCAAGCCCGGACGGCTTAGCGAAATTGAGTTCAACCTGATCAAGCAGCACTCCCAAAGTGGCTACAACATCCTCAAGAACATTCAATTTCCCTGGCCGATCGCACAAATAGTGCTGCAGCACCATGAGCGCATGGACGGAAACGGCTATCCGCAGGGCCTCAAAGGCGAGGCGATCCTGCTGGAAGCCAGGATCATCGCGGTCGCCGACACGGTCGAGGCCATGGCTTCGTATCGTCCCTACCGTCCAGGACTGGGTATCGACGCGGCCCTGGAAGAGATCGCCCGATCCCGGGGTGTGAGACTCGACGCGCAAGTGGTGGACGCCTGCATGGTCTTATTCAAGGAGCGCGGTTATGTCATCAATAGATAAATCATCGCCGTGGTGGCTGGAATGAGATGAGAGCCTGAGCATGGATAACCCGGAAATTGACGCCGACCATCAACGCTTTATTCGTCTCGTCAACTAAATGAACCAGGCCATTATGTCGAGTTTGATCATGGAGCCAATAATGCACCTAATTACACCCATTTAAAGTTCGCTATCTAAATCTTACCCATTTACATCCAAAAAATCAGGGCGGACTTTGTGGTTGTAAAATAGCGTGGAAAGCGGTTAGCAACAACCGGCGCTGTTTCGCGTAAAATTCCGAACGCTGTTTGACACACCAGAATTCACAATCACTAAGTTAGTCACCCCATGCTCCCATCCATTGAACAACGGCTCGCAGTAGAAATTGCTGCCAAGCCTGCACAGATTGCATCAGCCATTGCCTTGTTGGATGAAGGTGCAACCGTCCCTTTCATTGCCCGTTATCGCAAGGAGGCGACCGGGGGATTGGACGATATCCAGTTGCGGTTGCTGGAAGAGCGTTTGCGCTATCTGCGCGAACTGGAAGAGCGTCGCGCTAAGATCATTACCTCGATTACCGAGCAGGGCAAGATGACGCCTGGGCTGTTGAATGCAATCACACATGCCGAGGACAAGACGCATCTGGAAGATTTGTATTTACCCTACAAGCCCAAACGGCGCACCAAGGCGCAAATTGCGCTGGAGGCAGGGCTGGAACCGCTGGCCGACGCATTGTTGGCTAATCCGATGTTGCAACCGGAACAGGAGGCAGCCCAATATCTGAAGTCGCCCTTTACCATTGAGCAATGCGACAACCCCGGCGTGCCAGACATCAAGGCGGCACTGGATGGCGCACGCCAAATCTTGTTGGAACGCTTCGCCGAAGATGCCACCTTGCTGCAATCCCTGCGCGAATATGTGCAAGAACACGGCATCGTGGAATCCAAAGTGATCGAAGGCAAGGAAGAGCTGGCAGCGAAATATGCTGACTATTTCGATTATTCCGAATCGATCAAGACCGTCCCTTCGCACCGTACTTTGGCCATATTGCGGGGCCGTCGCGAGGAGTTGCTGAATGTGCGATTGCGTCTCGACAGCGAGGCAGATAAAGTCAATTGGAGCGCGCCGCACAATCCTTGCGAAATCCGTATTGCCAATCGTTTTGGCATTTCTCAGCAACATCGGCCAGCCGACATTTGGCTGATGGATACCGTGCGTTGGACATGGCGCGTGAAAAGTTTTTTGCATTTGGAATCCGAGTTGATGGGCGCATTGCGAGCCCGTGCGGAAACAGAGGCCATCAATGTATTCGCGCGTAACCTGAAAGATTTGTTGCTGGCCGCCCCAGCTGGCCCACGCGTCACGATGGGGCTTGATCCGGGGATACGCACCGGGGTCAAGGTGGCGGTCGTGGATGAAACGGGTAAAGTAGTGGATACCGCCGTCATTTATCCGCATCAGCCGAGAAATGACTGGGAGGGTTCCTTGCACACCTTGGCAAAATTGGCCGAGAAACATCGCGTAGCGGTGATCGCTATCGGCAATGGTACGGCCTCGCGGGAGACAGACAAATTGGCGCTGGAGCTGATCAAACGCCATCCAGAGTTGAAGCTGACCAATGTCGTGGTGTCCGAGGCGGGTGCGTCGGTTTATTCGGCATCCGAAATTGCCTCGCGTGAGCTGCCTGATATGGATGTATCACTGCGTGGCGCGGTGTCGATTGCCCGGCGTTTGCAAGACCCGTTGGCTGAACTGGTGAAGATTGACCCGAAATCCATCGGGGTCGGACAATACCAGCACGATGTCGGCCAATCCCAGTTGGCGCGTTCACTCGATGCCGTCGTTGAAGACTGTGTTAATGCCGTTGGTGTCGATGTTAATACCGCATCCGTTCCTTTGCTGGCGCGCGTTTCCGGGTTGAGCAGCAGCGTGGCGCAGGGGATTGTGGCTTACCGCGACATCAAGGGCATGTTCACTTCTCGTGCTCAATTACGCGAGGTTCCGCGCCTGGGCGAAAAAACCTTTGAGCAGGCAGCGGGTTTTCTGCGCATCATGGGGGGCAACAATCCGCTCGATGCCTCTGCCGTCCATCCTGAATCCTATCCGCTGGTGCAACGTATCCTCGCGGAGATCAAGCAGGACATTAAATCCGTCATTGGCAATAGCCAGTTCTTGCATGCGCTCAATCCCGCCAAATATGTGAACGAGCAATTTGGCCTGCCGACGATTTCCGACATCCTGAAAGAGCTGGAGAAGCCGGGGCGCGACCCGCGTCCTGAATTTACCACGGCCACTTTCAGGGAAGGCATAGAACAATTGTCCGACTTGAAGCCGGACATGATCCTGGAAGGTGTCGTTACCAATGTTGCTGCCTTTGGTGCGTTCGTTGATATCGGCGTGCACCAGGATGGATTGGTACATATTTCGGCGTTGTCGAATAGCTTCGTGAAAGATCCGCATGCGATCGTTAAAACGGGGCAAGTGGTGAAGGTGAAAGTGCTGGAAGTGGACGAAAAACGCAAGCGCATCGCGCTCACCATGCGTTTGACTGACGCTGCGCCGCAACCAACCGCCAAATCTGAACCAAGAAAGATACAGAGACAGCAGGATAGCCCAAGCCATACAAAGAGCGCAGTAGGAGACAAGCAACGAGAGCCTCCACGAAGCGTACCAAGCGCGATGGCAGCTGCTTTTTCAAAAATTAAAACGTAAAGCGCCAGTCGAAAATGCAATCATCGAAGCAGGTCGAGTATGCAATCTTCGACAAAGGAGTGCCAACCCATGAATCAACCTTACGCGCTCGCCACCGAGCACACCGACACCGAACCTCAACCGGTGAGCTTCTGGCAAGCATTTGCCTTCTGGCTCAAGCTGGGCTTAATTAGCTTCGGCGGGCCGGCAGGGCAGATAGCCACCATGCACCAGGAGCTGGTCGTGAATCGACGGTGGATCTCCGAGCGGCGATTCCTGCATGCGTTGAACTACTGCATGGTATTGCCAGGCCCGGAAGCGCAGCAGCTCGCCACCTACATCGGCTGGCTGATGCACCGCACTTGGGGCGGTATCGCAGCTGGAGCCCTGTTCGTTCTGCCTTCGCTGCTGATCCTGATCGTGCTGTCGTGGGTCTATATCGCCTTCGGAAACTTACCCTTGGTCGCGGGGCTGTTCTATGGCGTCAAGCCTGCTGTAACGGCCATCGTTGCTCAAGCGGCGTATCGCATCGGCTCGCGAGCACTCAAGAATAATGTGCTTTGGGGAATTGCCGCTGCGTCCTTTGTCGCAATCTTTGCCCTCGATCTGCCATTCCCTGCCATCGTGGCAGGGGCGGCCATCATCGGCTACCTCGGGGGGGGCATCGCACCGGATAAATTCAAGGCAGGTGGCGGACATGGCAAGGCCGATAAATCCTTTGGCCCAGCGCTGATCGATGATGACACGCCAACGCCTGAGCACGCTCGTTTCCGTTGGGGCAGGTTGGTCAAGGTGGTCGTCGTTGGCGGTTCGTTGTGGGCGGTGCCGATGGGGCTGCTGAATGCAATTTACGGCTGGCATCACACACTCACGCAAATGGGCTGGTTCTTCACCAAGGCCGCATTGCTGACCTTTGGCGGAGCCTATGCGGTGCTTCCTTATGTATACCAGGGCGCGGTCGGACACTATGGCTGGCTCACGCCCACGCAGATGATCGACGGCTTGGCGCTCGGTGAAACAACACCAGGGCCGCTCATCATGGTGGTGGCCTTCGTCGGCTTTGTCGGTGGCTATGTGAAAGCACTGTTCGGGCCGGACTCGCTGTTTCTCGCCGGTGCGGTGGCGGCCTCGCTGGTGACGTGGTTCACCTTTCTGCCCTCGTTTCTGTTCATTCTGGCGGGTGGCCCTTTGATAGAATCCACGCACGGCGACCTCAAGTTCACGGCGCCATTGATGGCTATCACTGCCGCTGTGGTAGGCGTGATTCTCAATCTGGCGCTGTTTTTCCTCTACCATGTACTGTGGCCGCAGGGATTCGCCGGAACCTTTGATTGGATCTCGGCCGTCATCGCGCTGGCAGCCGCCGTCGCTTTGTTCCGCTTGAAGCGGAATGTCATCGAGGTGATCGTCGCCTGCGCGGCGGTCGGTCTGATCCTGAAAACCCTGATTCTGTGAGGTGAATTATGAAGTGGATTACCCGTGAACGCCTGAAGACCAATCGTATTGCTGGTCCTTGGCTGATCGCCCGCTTCATCGCTGCGACAGCATTTGCCCTCATTGTGGCTGCGGCCCATGCAGCGGATGTTTTGGATACCGCAAAAATTGAGCAGTTGACCGGCCTCAAAGGAAGTTTTTCCAAGGAAGAAAATGTTTTCAAGGTATCCAAGCCACGCAGCGACGTTAAAATCCAGGTCGACAAATGGTCCATGCCGACCTTTATGGGTCTTACGTCATGGGCTGCCTTTACCCCGGCTCATAATGGACAAGCGATGATGATGGGCGATACGGTTGTGTTCGAGGATGAAGTCAATCCGGCGATGAGCACCGCTTTGAATGCCGGTCTTGAAGTCACCGCGCTCCACAATCATTTTTTCTTCGATCAACCCAAAGTCTACTTCATGCACATCAGCGGCATGGGTAGCGTCGATCAGTTAGCAAGCGGTGTAAAGAAAGTCTATGACAAGATTGCCGAAATTCGTGCTGCTCGCCCTACGCTGACCACAGCTTTTCCGGGGGCAATCGCCAGTGACAACAAGATCACGCCCGCCCCGTTGGAAGCAGTATTTGGCATGAAGGGCCAGGCAAACAATGGGATGTTCAAAGTCGTAATGGGTCGAGAAGCCAAAATGCATAACGTTGTCGTTGCCAATCAAATGGGCGTTAACACGTGGGCTGCATTTGCCGGCTCTGATGATGAAGCGGTCGTTGATGGCGATTTTGCATTGCTTGAAGACGAACTACAGCCAATCCTGAAAACCATGCGGGCCGAAGATGTCAATATTGTGGCAATCCACCAACATATGACGCACGAGCAGCCGCACTACTTGTTCCTGCATTACTGGGGCAAGGGCAAGGCAGTCGATCTGGCAAAAAGCATTAAAAAAGCGCTGGATGTCCAAGCCGCTTTGCGTCGATAAATTCCAGCAATGGTGTGATTCGTGGTGAACTTATATGATGCTATAAAGTTTGGCAGAATTCTGCCGTTATGACTGCAACCGAGAGGTGATTATTAGGATGCGGCAGAGCGAACAATGACAACAAGCATCAATAAAAGCTTCGCTGTATGAACG
>CAIRGS010000231.1 GCA_903878125.1 uncultured Nitrosomonadales bacterium
ACAGGTCAGCTACACACAGCTACTGGAAATTTTCTGGCAATGCCACGATCCGACACAGCGCAACCGCCAAGGGCCGGATGTCGGCACGCAATACCGCTCTGCAATTTTCTTTCACTCACCACAACAAGAAGCCGCCACAAATGCCTCAAAAACACAGCAGGAAAAAAGTGGACGGTTCGACAAACCGATAGCCACTGAAATCGTGGCTGCCACCACTTACTATCTCGCCGAGGAATACCACCAGCAGTATCTGGAAAAACGCGGACAAGGTCACTGCCATTAGAAATAACGGCGCGGTCCATTTCGCCAGCTACTGCGCGCGGTCGGAATGCCTGAGGGTTGTTTGCAATTCCGTCATGCTCAATGCTCCGCAATTTGCAGCCTTTGTAGCAGAATTTGCAGTGCCTGTGCACGGTGGCTGATCTGCGCCTTTTCGTCGCGGCTCAATTCCGCGCTCATCTTGTTGAGTCGCGGCAACCAGAACAACGGGTCGTAACCGAATCCTCCTTCGCCGAGCATCTGCTGCGCAATTTCGCCATGCCATTCGCCTTCAGCAATTAGCGGCTGCGGATCGTCGGCATGGCGCACCAGCACTAGCACGCAATAATAATGCGCACGCCGGTCTATCACTCCTGCCATCGTTTGCAACAATTTTTCATTGTTGCGCGAATCCGATTTCGATTCGCCCGCATAACGCGCAGACTGCACACCCGGTGCGCCGCCCAAAGCAGCTACGCATAAGCCAGAATCATCCGCCAGTGCAGGCAGGCCACTGATACGGCTGACATGACGCGCCTTGGCCAGCGCATTCTCAATGAAAGTGCAGTGCGGTTCTTCAGCCTCGTCAATGCCAAGTTGCGCCTGCGTCAGTATCTCGATGCTGAGTGACGCAAGCGTTAACTGCAACTCGCGCAACTTTCCCGGATTGTTGGAGGCAATAACTAGCTTATGCATGGTGAGTTATTTCGCCAGCGCCGCGCGCTGCATCTCAATTAATTGCGCGATGCCGGATTGCGCCAAATTGAGCATGGCATCCATCTCGATGCGGCTGAAAGCATGACCCTCTGCCGTACCCTGCACCTCTATGAAATGTCCCGCACTCGTCATCACCACATTCATGTCGGTATCACATACAGAATCTTCTGCGTAGTCAAGATCAAGCACCGGCATACCCTGATAAATCCCCACCGAAATCGCAGCGACGAAATCAAGTAATACGTTTTCCTTGAGCAACCCTTGCTTGATCAATCCGCTAACGGCATCGTGCAAGGCGACAAAAGCGCCGGTAATACTGGCAGTGCGCGTACCGCCATCGGCCTGAATCACGTCGCAATCCACTTGGATGGTGCGCTCGCCCAATTGCTTCAAATCCACCACAGAGCGCAAACTGCGTCCGATCAGACGCTGGATTTCCTGCGTGCGCCCAGACTGTTTGCCCTTGGCTGCTTCGCGCCCCATGCGGCTACCGGTAGAGCGCGGCAACATGCCGTATTCTGCCGTAACCCACCCCTCACCAGAGCCCTTCTTATGAGGCGGCACACGCTCCTCCACGCTAGCGGTGCAAATCACTTTCGTGTCGCCACATTCGATCAGCACCGAACCTTCGGCATGCTTGGTGTAATGACGCGTGATAAGAATGGAACGAAGCTGATCGGTTTGCCGCTGACTGGGACGCATAAAAATAATCCAAAAATGAAATGGCACGCATTATAGCTTGCGCCACTACGGTCATCAGAAATAGTCCGCAACGGCTGCTGCAAGCTCGTTTGGAATTTTATATAACGAATTTCACACTATGCAATCGTCATATAATGCACATGTTGTAGTCCAATTTCTGATTTCTGAAAGAACGTAACAAGGCATAAATAAATCAGGCCCTTGTTTAACTTTAAAATCGGGTTGAGTAATCCCCTAAACCATATTATCTGGAGTCCCAATGATTTTTAGCATGACCGGCTTTGCCACTGCTGCAACAGAACTCGACACCGGATCGCTTGCGGTGGAACTGCGTGCGGTCAATCACCGTTACCTCGACCTCCAGTTACGTATGCCAGACGAGCTGCGCATGCTGGAGCCAATGCTGCGCGAGATCCTTGCTGCGCAACTGACGCGCGGCAAGGTGGAATGCCGCATCGGTTTCGCCCCGAGGCCATCCGTACAA
>CAIRGS010000232.1 GCA_903878125.1 uncultured Nitrosomonadales bacterium
ATCTACTGCAAGCAGACAATACAAATATGAAAAATATTTTGCGATGGACATTGCTCGGTGCATTACTGTGCAATATGTCCGCATGGGCAGTGCCCCAACAAAGCCATGCCGAAATACGGGAGATCGTTACCGCTTTCGTTCACGAACAAACACTTACCCTGCCGGGCCAAGTTATCATCACAGTGCATGAGATTGACCGGCGCATCTCGCTACCAGCCTGTTCAGCGCTGGAAGCATTTCTTCCTCCCGGTGGACAACTGCTGGGCAACAGTACGGTAGGCGTCCGCTGCACTACTAAAATGCAGAAATGGTCACTGTTCGTGCCAGTGCAAATTAAAGTGAGTGTGAATCTGCTCATCGCCAGTACCCCACTGCAACAAGGGCATGTGCTACGTGCCGAAGATATTGGAAACCAGAAAAGTGAGTTAGCTCAAACAGGTATTCTCACCGACCCTTTGCAAGCCATAGGCAAAGTACTTAAATACAGCGTTGGGGCAGGGCAAGTGTTAAAGCAGGATATGCTGCGCGCGCCCTACGCAGTAAGGCAGGGGCAGATCGTAAAAATTCAAGTTGAAAGGCAAGGCTTCAAAATTAACGCTGATGGTCAAGCACTAAATAACGCGGCGGAAGGGCAAGCCGTGCAGGTCAAAACCTCATCCAATCAAGTCGTGAGCGGTATAGTGCAGCCGGATGGAACAGTAAATATTCGGCCCTAGCAGTCACTGGTGTGTCCGGCAGGCTGCCAGAAAATCATCAATTTTCAGCCAACGCATCATTCGTCTTTGTCCAATTCTGCATCCCATCCCATGTTACGGGCGGTATTGATAGCTTGCGCGTAAAAATTCGCATGTTTTTCGCGCAGATCGTCCGGCAGTCGGCTGGGCAAGTGAGCGTAGGGATCCCAGGCAGCATAAACCTGTTCGTATAAATTTTGCATTCGCGAAGCATCCCAGCCTGCACAGGTTTCTGTTTCGGGCAAGATACCGAATACCCAGGCATCGCGCACAACGCGTCCTAAATGGGTTAATCCGCCCTGAGCGTCATTGTCGACGCCGACATAGAGTTGTATTGTCATCGTGTAAGTCCTGCATAAAGTGCGGGTAATTTTTCCGGAAGCCGTTCTACATGGTCTAACACAATGTAGTTTTTGGCTCCGAAAATCCGCGAAACGTATTGATCTGCTCTCGGGTCGAGTGAAATGCAGAATGTGGTCACGCCGGAACGGGCCATTTCTTCCACGGCTTTTTTGGTGTCGAAACGTAAATACTGTGGGTCACGTACATCTATGTCCGCCGGCTCGCCGTCGGTAATCAGCAGCAACAATTTTTTGGCAGATTTCTGCAATTTCAGATAATGCCCGGCGTGGCGTACAGCGGCTCCCATGCGGGTGGAAAACTGCCCTTTCATGCCGGCCAAACGAGATTTCGGAATTTCATTGTAAGGCTGATCGAAATCCTTGAAGCGAGAGTACTCCACCTTGTGACGGCCATCCGAGAAAAAACCGTGAATCGCGAAGGGGTCACCGATTTTGTTTATTGCGTCCGCAAGCAACACGGTGGCCTGTCGTTGTAAATCAAGAATACTGTATTCTTGCCCGGCCACTTTCTCGTTGGTCGACTCGGATAAATCCAGCAGCACCATCACCGAAATGTCGCGCACCTTACGTATTGAGCGCATCATGATGCGCTGATCAGGTTGCTGTCCCATGCGAATATCGATCATGGCCCGAATGGCGGCATTTACATCAACCTCGTCCCCGTCTTCCAGCTTACGGACGCGAGTTACCCCTTGTGGTTGCAGCGCATCCAGCAGAAATTTCAAGCGATTGATAGTTCTCTTGTGCTGCATGGTGATGTCGTCAATCAGCTGCAAATCGCCAGCCTTCGGCCGCTTTTCCAGCACGGTAACCCAGGAAGGACGTTCAAGCTGTATCTGATAGTCCCATTCCGAGTAATAGTAAGGCTCGGACACTGGCTCCTTGCCTTCCAGTTCGTTGAAAGACTTACCCATGTCTTCATAGGGAAATAGTACAGTGTCCAGAACCCAAATTTCTTCCGCATCGTCGCCGGCGTTTTCTACTTCGACTTCGTTGGCTAGCTCAACCGCGCTGACATGTTTGCGAACCTGCTTGGGAGCGTTATATCCCGCGGCCATTGCTTTATCAAAATCAAATTCTTCGAATTCCCAAAGGTAACGATTGTCGTCACGATAAGGTGTAGTGAGTAAATCGCTGCGGGGAGCAAAGCCAATATGCCTGGCCATGAATTCATGCGCCAACTGTACCCCGATATCCCAGGAAATCTGGTTCGTATCGAGGCGCTCGGCAGCCGTTTTGAACAATACCCGTCCTTGGGCTATCCAGGGATCATTGTCATGATAGCTATCGTCCAGTAAAGCGCGTGCCAGGCGATTAAGGAAATCCCCGGCAGTGTTGCCCTGATCGGAAGTGATAGTGTGGAATTGCGCCCACAAATGCTTGAGTCCGGGGAACTTGCGTGCGGCCAGTGTTTCAACGCGCGCATCCTCGATCACGCTGATAACCGCCATCTGCCAGGGATTAAGCGCTTCGGCTGAGATTGGATCGCTGGTATAGACAATGTGAGCTGCGCAATGTGCAGCAGCAGCGCGGTAAACTTCCAAGCCGGGTAATTTGGTTTCGCCCACGATGAAATCGTCATAAGCATCCGGTATATGCAGGAGATAGCCCTCGATAAAAGGCCGGTAGCCTTCCCGTGTCTCGAAGTCGCCGGACGTGGGTTTCATGAAGAAGTCGCGCGCCCACAATGCGCGCAGGTACATGTTGATACGACGCTGAACATCAATAAACAGCGTGCCTTTTCGTTCCTTCTGCAGCATGGCCAAGGATTCTTTGGATTGCAGGCTGAAATAGCTGGTCTGCTCCGGATAATTGGTGCGGTAAGCATGCGCGCCCCACAGTGCCCAGCGCCTTAAACCGCCCAGAGTGAGCTGACTAAACAGTATTTCCAGGTTTTCAAGCATTGGCCGCATACCGCGCGGTGCCTGAGATACCAGAGTATTAAGGAATTGTAGGTAGGAACGGAACAAGGCTTCGTCGCCGAGGCGATTGGCCGCTGTGGGAGCCGTGCTGAGAACTAGTTCGATTACTGCGCCGGAGGTTTTGGAGGCCATTGCCAGCGAATCTTGCACCAGATCGAGTATGACATCCTCACCAATTTCCTTGGCTACCAGCGGTGCATGGTCGATCCAGGTGGCAACCAAGCTGTCGCCCTTGCCCAGACTCTTCAGGGCGGAGGCTCCCTTGAGGTAATTGTCCAGACCACGTGCGCTAAAAACCTTGGTAGCTTCATGCCACCCAGCATGTAGACTCTCCAGCAAATTAGGAGAGAGCGAATCAAGCAATTCCTGATAGTCTTCAAGACTGATTGACATGGTTACTCCACCAGTACAAACATTAGAAACAGGGCGGAATCAAAAGAACGTAGTCACCGCAGCATCCAGCGCATCACGCATATCGGGATCATCGGTGATTGGCCGCACAAGCGCCACACGGCAGGCCTTGACCGGATCGACGCCGGTGGCGATAAGGCTACCTGCGTAAATCAGCATACGAGTTGAGATTCCTTCGTCCAATCCGTGCCCTTTCAGGTTGCGTGCACGCTCGGCGATGGAAACCAGCTTGCCGGCAATTTCGGAAGTAACGTTGGTTTCATGAGCAACAATCTCGGTTTCAACGGCGTGGTCGGGATAGTTGAAGTCGAGGCCACCGAAACGTTGCTTGGTCGACTGTTTCAGATCCTTCATCAAACTTTGATAGCCAGGATTGTAGGAAATAACCAGTTGAAAGTCGGGGTGCGCATGTACCAGTTCGCCTTTCTTTTCTAGTGGAAGTACGCGACGATTGTCGGTTAATGGGTGAATTACCACCGTTGTATCCTGACGCGCCTCGACTACTTCGTCGAGATAACAAATTGCACCATAGCGTGCGGATAGGGCCAGAGGGCCATCTTGCCAGCGGGTGCCGTTGGCGTCGAGCAGAAAGCGTCCAACCAAATCAGAGGCGGTCATATCCTCATTACAAGCCACGGTGATCAGGGGCTTGCCCAGTTTCCAGGCCATATGCTCAACAAAACGGGTTTTGCCACAACCGGTAGGGCCTTTCAGCATCATTGGCATGCGCACGGAATAGGCTGCCTCATACAACTCAATCTCGTCCGAGACGGGGCGATAGTAAGGTTCTTGTTTAATCCTGTATTGCTCGATGATGTCGCTCATTTCAGTTTCCATCTTTTTAATCGTTTTTAACCCAGGGGAGCAAATGCCCACTTATGGGCAGTCACTTGCGTCCATGTACTAAAAATAATTTTGGCGAGACAAAATAATTCCCTGTCGTCTGCCAAATAGCAAGCAGGCGGCAGGGAAAATACTACTTTATACAGTTTTGCCGCGGAAAATTACCATGGCTGCACCTTGCGACTGGTTTAAATTGTTGTAACCAACCAGACGTACGTGATTGTTGGGGTTTGCTTTGCGGCAAGCTTCGGCTTCAGCCAGCACCTTGTCCACATCGGTTTCACCAAACATCGGCAGCTTCCACATATACCAGTAATAGTCCATCAAATATTCCGGCTCGGTATGCTCTATCGCCGGGTTCCAGCCTTTGGAAACCAGATATTGAACCTGTTTTCTGATTTCCCCCTCAGTCATGGCAGGCAAGTAGGAAAAAGTCTCGAACTTGCGGCTAGCCGGGTCGCTTAGACGCGATTTGTAATCCATTACTTCACTCATGATTTACTCCTTTTATGGTGTCAAAGGGGGCTGGCCGTAGCCAGCAACCCGCTACTATTAGATTACTTGTGAGCCACGTCCAGCTTATCGACGGTGTCAAACTCAAACTTGATCTCTTTCCAAGTTTCCATGGCGATCTTCAGCTCCGGGCTGCTTGCAGCGGCCTTGGTCAAGATAGCTTTACCTTCCTTCTCGACATCAACGCCTTCGTTACGAGCTGCTACGCAAGCTTCCAGAGCCACGCGATTGGCTGCGGCTCCTGCTGCGTTACCCCATGGGTGACCCAGCGTTCCACCACCAAACTGTAGTACGGAATCATCACCAAAAATGGCAACCAGCGCTGGCATGTGCCAGACATGGATACCGCCAGAGGCAACCGGAAGCACGCCAGGCATGGAACCCCAGTCTTGATCGAAGAAGAGGCCGCGACTGCGGTCTTCCTTGATAAATTTGTCGCGCATGGTATCGATCCAGCCGAGTGTGGCGTCACGATCGCCTTCCAATTTTCCTACAACAGTACCGGAATGCAGGTGGTCACCACCGGAAAGACGCAGAACCTTGGTCAGCACACGGAAGTGAATACCATGGTGCGGGTTACGATCGAGTACGGCGTGCATGGCGCGGTGGATATGCAACAGCATGCCATTCTTGCGGCACCAGTTGGCCAAGCCTGTGTTAGCAGTCAGACCGCCGGTAAGGTAGTCATGCATGATGATCGGTGCGCCGATTTCCTTGGCAAACTCAGCACGCTCATACATCATTTCAGGCGTTGGAGCCGTTACGTTCAGGTAGTGTCCTTTGCGCTCTCCGGTCTCGCGTTCAGCTTTTAATGTTGCGTTTTGAACAAACTCAAAACGATCGCGCCAACGCATAAACGGCTGGCTATTAACGTTTTCGTCGTCCTTGGTGAAGTCCAGTCCGCCGCGCAAGCATTCGTAAACGGCACGACCGTAATTCTTGGCAGACAGACCCAGCTTGGGTTTAATGGTGCAACCCAGCAATGGACGGCCATATTTGTTCATCTTGTCGCGCTCGACCTGAATACCTTGAGGCGGGCCTCCACAGGTTTTTACATAAGCGATAGGGAAACGGACATCTTCCAGACGCAGGGCACGCAACGCTTTAAATCCAAACACGTTCCCTACCAGGGAAGTCAGCACGTTGACTACAGAGCCTTCTTCAAACAAATCAATCGGATAGGCAACAAAAGCAAAGAAACAGGTATCGTCACCAGGAACGTCTTCGATGCGATAAGCGCGACCTTTGTAGTAATCCAGATCGGTCAGCAGATCGGTCCAAACTGTGGTCCATGTACCAGTAGATGATTCGGCAGCAACAGCAGCGGCCAATTCTTCACGGGGTACTCCGGGTTGCGGAGTGATTTTAAAACAGGCTAAGAGGTCGGTATCCAGAGGGGTGTATTCTGGCGTCCAGTATGTTTGCCTATATTCTTTCACACCGGCGTTGTAGGTCTTGACTGCCATTGCAGGCTCCTTGATTTCAAGTTAACGTATACCGAACCTTTCGGAACGGCTTCTAGCTCATTTGAGCGTCGTGAAACTATAACGTAAGCACGGTCATAAATAACAATTGTATTTTTTAATATAAATGATAGATTAACGTCTATGATAAACAAAGCGAATATGAAACACGCAACTTTGCGCCAGCTGCAGGTTTTTGAGGCGGTTGCGCGCAATTTGAGCTTTACTCGCGCTGCAGACGAATTGCATCTTACGCAGCCTACCGTGTCCATTCAGATCAAGCAATTAACTGATATTGTTGGCCTTCCTTTGCTGGAACAAATCGGAAAGCGGGTTTTTTTGACCGATTTGGGTCAAGAATTGCTGGCGGTTTGTCGCGACACTTTCGAGGGTCTGTCGCAGTTTGAAATGCTGATTTCGGACAGGACAGGGATGAAAACGGGAAAACTACGCTTGTCGGCAGTTACCACTGCCAAGTAGTTCATCCCGCGCTTACTTGGATCATTTTACAAACGCTATCCCGGTATTGAAGTTTCCCTGAATGTCACCAACCGAGAAATGATATTGCAACGTCTCGAAAATAACGAAGATGATTTATACATCCTCGGACAGCCGCCCGAGCACATAGACGTGCATGCCGATTACTTCATGGAAAATCCGTTGGTGGTTCTGGCGCCGTACGATCACCCCTTGTCGGGAAAGAAGAATATTCCATTGTCTCGCTTGGCAGAAGAGCCCTTCCTGATGCGCGAACCGGGATCGGGTACCCGGCTTGCCCTTGAGCGATTCTTTAGCGAGCAGGGATTGGCGCTAAAAACAAGGATGGAGTTGGGCAGCAGTGCGGCCATCAAAATGGCAGTGCTGGGCGGATTAGGGATAGCCGTGCTGTCGGCGCATACCTTGGCGCTGGAACGAAACAGCAAAGAACTCTCCATACTGGATGTGGCAGGATTCCCCATTAGACGTCAATGGCACGCCGTGTATCCTGCCGACAAACGTTTGTCGGTGGTCGGTAGCGCTTTTCTGGATTTTCTGAAGCAGGAAAGCAGATCAGAAGCGAACCGTTATCTGGCCGGTATGCCA
>CAIRGS010000233.1 GCA_903878125.1 uncultured Nitrosomonadales bacterium
AGCATGCAGGCTTTCGCGGTTGATGCCGCCTTTGCCGCGTGTTAGTTTTTTAAGTTTGTCGTAGGCATTTTCGATGCTGTAGCGCCGCATTACGGTTTGGATTGGCTCGGCCAATACTTCCCAGCTGTTGTTCAAGTCTTCCGCCATGCGTTGAGGGTTTGCTTCCAGTTTATTCAATCCCTTTAGGCATGACTCATAAGCCAGCAATGTATGGCCAAGCACTACGCCCATGTTGCGTAGTGTGGTGGAATCGGTTAAATCGCGCTGCCAGCGCGAGATCGGTAGCTTCTCGGATAGATGGCGTAACAGGGCGTTCGCTAAACCTAGGTTACCTTCGGAATTTTCAAAATCAATTGGGTTAATCTTATGTGGCATAGTGGAGGAGCCGACTTCACCTGTTACAACTTTTTGCTTGAAGTAGCCCAATGCAATATAGCCCCAAAGGTCACGGTTGAGATCAATCAGGATAGAGTTGGTACGCGCGTAGGCATCGAATAATTCAGCCATGTAATCGTGCGGTTCGATTTGAATGGTATAGGGGTTGAAAGTGATTCCACGTGCCATGACAAAGCGTTGCGCGAAAGATTCCCAATCTACCTCAGGATACGACGCCAAATGAGAATTATAGTTGCCTACAGCGCCATTGATTTTCCCAAGTATTTCTACGCTGGCCAAACGTGTACGTGCACGTTGCAGGCGATGTACTACGTTGGCCATTTCCTTGCCGAGTGTACTCGGCGTGGCAGTTTGCCCATGAGTGCGGCATAACATAGGTATGTCTGCCAGTTGATGAGCAAGATCGCGTAAGCAGGTGATAAGCTTATCCAGAGTGGGCAGCATAAC
Organism: uncultured Nitrosomonadales bacterium; assembly: GCA_903878125.1. GTDB lineage: Bacteria > Pseudomonadota > Gammaproteobacteria > Burkholderiales > Gallionellaceae > Nitrotoga. Next base: position 844 of record CAIRGS010000233.1, read on the forward strand.
TTCGTTGCGTCCATTTGTTAACATGAGCGCATGGCTCAGGTTATTAATATCTTCTGAAGTGCAGGCGAAATGGATAAATTCTAACTTGCTACTTGTTTCCGGATTGTCTGAGAGCTTTTCACGCAACCAGTATTCGATCGCTTTCACATCATGGTTTGTACTTTTTTCTATGATTTTGATTTGTTCAGCATCATCTTCATTAAAGTTCGCGATCAATTGATCAAAATAGGCAAGGGTTGCGGTGGAGAACGGTTCAATTTCAGGAATCCCCACCTCCAAACTGAGTGCTTTGAGCCATTCGATTTCTATCAGAACCCGATAGTGAATCAGGCCAAACTCGCTGTAATAAGTGCGCAAGGAATCTACCTTGCTGTGGTAGCGGCCATCTAACGGAGAGATTGCGGTGAGTGTGGTCAATGTCATCGAGATAATCCCTGGAAAAATCGAAAAATTTTCGTGCAATCAGAATTGGTGAAGCATACTGGTATGCGTTATTAAAAACATAAATATCATCGACACGGCCATTAACGGGTCTGGTGTGCTTGGCGATCTCTGGATACTCCTCGTCGAGCCATTGCTTTCACCCCCGGTCACGGCTCGTAAGCTTTCTTGATCGGCTATTGTGCTGTAAATCCTCAGTGTTTGAGGAGTTTTTTCGTTGGTTCGGCACTTCGGCCAATTCTTATGCGGAAGGTGTTCAGAGTTCATTGATTTGCAATGAAATTGTAGAAGTGCATAGTTGCAATTGGTCGGTATTTTGAAATTTTTTATACGGCGAAGCCCGGCAGGCTGTTACAGCGGTGCAGCAATTAGCGCATTACCGATTATTTGCAATTATGCCGCCACCTAGACAAACTTCACCATCGTAAATTACCAGCGATTGCCCTGGGGTAACGGCCCATTGTACTTCACTAAATTCAAAGCTGCCAAGGGTGCCAGATATTGCGTTGAAGTGGCAACTTACATCGGCTTGGCGGTAACGGATCTTAGCGGTGTAGTCACGTGTAATATCAGGCATATGGTTGTCAATCCAGTGCAGATCTGTTGCATCAAGAAATGTGGACAGCAAAGCTGGATGATCGTGTCCTTGAGCTACAATTAGATGATTGTTCGCAATGTTTTTGGCTGCCACGAACCAAGGCAGGCCTTGCCCGCCAATACCTAAGCCTTGACGCTGGCCAATGGTATAGAACGATAGGCCCATATGTTCCCCAACCATTCGACCCTCGGGTGTGTACATTGGGCCGGGTTGGGCAGGCAGGTAGCGGTTAAGAAATTCGCGGAACGGACGCTTGCCGATGAAGCAGATTCCAGTACTGTCTTTTTTGGCGCAGTTGGATAGATTGTGCTGGCGTGCGATTTCTCGCACCTGCGATTTTAGCAGCATGCCCAGCGGGAACCTTGCTTTGGACAATTGCGCCTGATTCAAGCGATATAAAAAATAGCTTTGATCCTTACTACTGTCTATCGCCTTGAGTAATTGGTAGTTGCAATCTACCTTGCGTATTTGCGCATAATGTCCAGTGGCAATGGAATCTGCGCCCATATTGACAGCATGTTCCAGAAACGCCTTAAATTTTATTTCAGAGTTGCACAGGATGTCCGGGTTGGGGGTGAGCCCGGCTGCGTATTCGCGCAAGAAATGGCTGAATACGCGATCCTTGTATTCCTTTGCGAAATTCACCGTTTCGATGGGGATACCTATGGTGTCGGCGATGGAGACTGCATCTATCAGGTCTTGGCGCGAGGAACAGTACTCGTCGCTATCATCGTCTTCCCAGTTTTTCATGAACAGGCCAATGACCTTATGACCCTGCTGTTTCAGCAGTAGCGCGGTAACGGCTGAATCTACTCCACCGGATATGCCGACGACAATAAATTCTTTAGGCATGATGTATTCGTATCATTAGGGGGTGGCGTTTGTCGCAAAGAAAATTCTACGTAGCTCAGTACAAATGGGATACGGTAACGGAAGTTGTTGGCTAAGCAGGTTGATTTGACAGCAGGGGGGCAAGCAGAAGAAATTTGCAGTTTTGCTTGATATCGGCTGCTACCGTGACTTTGGGTTTCCAGACCATGCCATGCCGATTTTAGATGGTGTGCTTTTAGGCGGAGAATCGGATGAAATAAAAATGGCAGGGTCGCCCCTGCCATTTCTAAAGCTTACAAAATTAATGCGCTGCTGGAGCTGCAGCAGGAGCTGCGTCGTCAGCCTTCTTAGCTTTTTTAGCTTTTTTAGCTTTCTTAGCTTTCTTGGCAGGAGCAGCTGCGTCTGAAGCTGCGGCGCCAGTTGCAGCAGGAGCAGCTGCAGGAGCGGCTGCATCAGCAGCAACAGCGGAGAAAGTAACAACAGCGAATACAGCAGCGATCAGTGTAGATAACAGTTTCATGTGAACTCCAGTTCTAATTAAGTTAACAAACAATGGTGACATTACTTAGTGTCAAGGCTAATAACGCCCCAGTTTGCTATTGGTTGACAATTCGAGTAATGAATTTATAGCTGGTGCCGGGAGAGGGACTCGAACCCTCACACTGTTACCAGCACCGGATTTTGAGTCCGGCGCGTCTACCAATTCCGCCATCCCGGCAAGCTAAGCCTGAGATTATCCATGAAACAGAAGTCTTCATCAAGTTTAAGCATGGTCCTGTTCGAAGAAATTGCCCGCCACGAAGACAACAACAAAGCGAGATGTAGTGGTCAAGTAATTTCGGACACAACGATAGGTTTTGTTGCTGTCCTGTTCCGATCAAAGACGGAGGCCAACAGATTGCCCAATACTGAATGTATAGGATTACAGTTATAAAATCCCACGATGTATGCGG
>CAIRGS010000234.1 GCA_903878125.1 uncultured Nitrosomonadales bacterium
CGGCCGGATTAATGACGAGCAGCGAGACAATCCCGCTTGGCACCAGATTGACCTGCTGAGTCACACCAGCGGTGACCGTCACCGTGATCTTGTCGTAGGCTTCCACGTCCAGAGTGCCTGCCCCGGAAACGGACGGGCCGTTGAGTACCTGCACCACAAAGTTCCAATTTATTTTTTCTGCCATGCGAACCTCCCTTAAGGGTTGGAATTACTCGTAAATTGACTAGCTTTTGATCTTGGGCTGATCACCCATCCTGCTAACAATCGAGAATCGTTGCTGGTTCTTCATCATTTAACTGTTTGTACAGATTTTCTAATTTTTACAAACCAACACCTTAAAATCTTCAAGATGTTGAGGTCGAATTTTGAGCGCACCCAGTAGATAAGTAATTCGTCATTTGCGCCGCATCCAACATCAATTAAAAATCAGCATACGCCTGCTTCATCGCAAACTCTGTGCGGTAGCCAACATAGGATATGGATTCTCGTTGGTCGCTATCCGCGGCAGAACCAAGCGAACTTTTCATATCGATGCCGGGGGCCGTATGAGCTATTGCATCAAGTAGCAGTGAGGGAGTGTTCTGTTCTCGCGGAGTCTATTGGAGTTCAGGAAGATTGTTCTGGCTGATTGAGCAGATCGAAAAGAAGCAGGATAGCTGTTGCAGGCAATCGAAAGTGGCATGCCTTCTGACGTCACCTCATGCCCTTTGTGGAATACCTCAAGACAAGTCAGGTAGATTTATTCGGCAAGGTGTTGCGGCAAAACCTACTGGCCCAAGGTTCGCCATTAGCAAAAAGTATCTGAATATTCTGGTGGATGAAATCGTGTAATTAAAGGGGAGGATCGATTCGAAACACAGGGTAGTATTCTGCGATTGCTTCAAAGTCGGAAATTGGCGCCTGGTGCAAGACCGGGAGGTGCTGGCGACCACTCGTCGAGACTTGACACCATGCTTTGAGGATCGGCGCTCGCTCCTTGGCTGGAATCTCCGAAAGCGTAACCGGATAAGACCCACCGCGCTTGATAAACGCCTGCCCACCCGCCGCACGCAAATTTTGTACCCACTCAGAATTATCTCCGAGCATCAAAACGAGGTAACGCTGAGCTTGATATCTGGCTACGGCGAGGATAGTTTCGTAGAGGCGACCAGTGCTCCTGTCTTTCACCTGCAAAGTAAGCAGAATTTGCCGGGTCAGACCAAGTCCCGACACCCAGGCAAACGCCCTGCTCCAAAATCTCCCGAATCGAGTTGGGCGCCAGTCTCGGTAAAAGAAGCGCAAGCAACCTCGTTCGGCTGGATCTTCGCGTTGTAAAATTAACCCCCCTTGCTGACTCCGATGTGGCTGGGTTCAACCATTGTTCCGGCTTGTTCAATGAATGGCGTTACCAACGTCATTCGATAATGCTTCGATCAATGACGCATAGTTCTTCAGTTCTGCGCTGCTTTGGACGAAGCCTAGCGGGGTCAAAATAGTATTGAAGCGCGCGCCGAAATCAGCCATGCCTGGTACTAAATTTTGTAGCTTGAGCGCTTCGGCATGGAGCTTTGCGCCACTCATCCACTCACCCACGCGCGTGACGGCAATCTTGGTCACCGTATCCGGGCCGACCTGCCGACACGCTTCCAATGCCAGCCCCAGGAGCAAACCACAACAAAAAGATTGATAGCCCTTATTGTCGCCCGTGCCCAAAAGATGGGTATCACGGATCGCCGCGGTCAGGCCTGGTAATTCATCCTTGCGCCGAACCCAATTGCCCACAAGACCTTGTGCGTGCGGCACAACCCCACGCACGCCCGCATTCGACGAGCGATTCATTTCAGAAATCGCATCACGGACATAACTTGCGCCATCTTTTTCGTTAAGCCGCATCGCTTCGGCACGACCCAAGGCGCGCCCCGCGCGGAAAGTTGCATCCATCATTTCTATATCCCCCTAACCGCTCGTGGTGCCAGTCGTCGGCTGAGTGGACTCGGCGCTCCCGCTCGGCGGCTCGTTGTCATATAACTCGATAAAGTTCTTTCGCCGATTCTTCTCGCGGTCGGTCTCGGGGCCGCCACCGGCATCCGCGTCTTCTTTTTTGAATTCCTGTTTCATTTCCTCTTTACTCTCGCTCGGGGTTCCGTTTGACATGATTTCGCTCCTTGGTTGGAATCTATCTAAGCATTCAGCTGTTTCGAAAATTGCCTTCACCTACTTACTTCAGTAATTAAAGTAGTCAGTCACGGGTTATTAAAGAACACGTCCGACGAGCGAAAGCTTTGTGTCGACCCAAACATCCTCAGGACTGATAAAGCCTTTCGGGTTAAAGGCGAATTCTTTTCCTGCACGTGCGAAGCACTCGTAGACCAGCTCTGAGCAAATGTACTCACGGTCTCGTTCTTTCTTTCCTATGCCTAGGGTAATACGCGCCATTATTTTCGCGATCTCATCCTTGTCATAAGGTTGAGTCAGTTCGTCGATACCAAAAGTTGAAAGCCCTACAACGGTCTCAAGCGTAACGTCTGCGCAGCGCGCAAGAACTGCCCGCCCTTTGTAGGGCTTACCATCTTCGTAATCGTTGAGGTATTTTGATAAAGGGGCAAACCGTACCCCCATGTCCTCTACACTTTCCAGCAACAACATGCGGTCAATGGAATCCAGACGAAACACAATGCCGACATGACTCCAAGGGCTGCCTGTCATTTTTTGAATAGCTTTGGAAATCAGATAGTCACCCGATGTGAAAAGTATGTCTCCGGACTTCAGTTTTGCACGTAGATCGGCGTACTGAAGAACGGGAAGTGCCTTGATCTCTTTGTTTTCGATATGTTCAGCCATTTCTTGCTCCTGTCGTTAACGATACCGTTTGTTTGTTGATTGATTAAAACCCCTTATCTTTTTTGCAAACTAAAGGAGCAATGCACGAACTATCTTAATAGCTTCAAAGTATTGCGATTGATTTTCGAGCGCACACAGCAGATAAATAATTCGTCATTCGCGACGCATCCAACATCAATTAAATATTAGATTACACTTACTTCATCGCTAACTCTGTGCGGCAGCCAACATAGGATATGGATCCACGCTTGTCGCCAAACGCGGCGGAACAAAGCGAACATTTCGTATCACTACCGGATGCCGCATAAACTATTGCATCGATTACCAGTGGGGAGTATTTTGCGTTCCAGCTGAATCCGTTGAACTTCAGGAAGATTGTTTTGAGCAAAAAATAGCAGCATGAATGTAATCATTCAGGCGACAACTAGCCTGACAATCACCGCTACCGAGACATTCTTGAACAGCATTAATGGGGCTTTGATGTCGAGCCAAGCAATGAGGTACTGGACTGCCTGGCAGAAGATGCGCCAAGGAATATGCGGAAGGTGCTAGTCGATGCCTTTGGCAACGCCAAGCTGGATAAACGTGACCACCTGCTACCGGAAGATTTGAATAACCGTAAGACATCTTCTGGAAAATAGAAAAAATCGGGATTTGCTGAGGCGCCAGTGGGGGAAGATTTGCTAATCAGCATCGAACCATTACCATTTTTTTAGTATCCATTCATATTCCACGGGAGCCATATTGATCAATCTTAACAACTACATATAAATTAATTCTTAAAAATTATGGAGCTGTTCACTGGCAGAATTTCAACGCCGATTAATAATTTTTGAAACTTATGAATGAATAGACCCTCTTAGGGTTGGTTCATTTATAGATAAGGTAAAGAATCTTCCCGAAAGGGTTGACCTGATCTAATTTTTTGCGCGCATAGCCAATAAGAACTCAGTCAATTTGGCATAGCTCGAATCAAGCCGGTTCAGGTCGTAAATAACAGTGCGGGCTTGGTAAGTCTCTGCACTCAGAAATCGCAATGAGTGATCGAAAACTGAGAAGCGATGACTTTGCCCGGAAAGACGGGCAACCAGACAAAAAGTTAATCCATGAAGCATATAAAAGTCACGGATTCAAGTTCGAAGTGCAACAGTCAGTGGTTGCTTGGTGTAGCGTAATTCCACCCCGAAGAATACCTCATGCGGAGTTGTAATGCGCGACACCCCTGCGGCGCGGCGTCGCCTATCCGACAAATAACAGCATAAGTCGAATCCGCCCCTATTTGTTTTTGTCTAAGGCTACGCTGAACAAGTCCCTCCATTCGGGCTGAGCCAAGTAAGCCCCGCATACGCGAGGCAAGGCGTAAGTAGCAAACAGTTTTTCCGCCGCTTGAATGTTGTTTTATGATTTTAAATATTTCACAACCAATTGATAAATTGGCAAATTTAAGCTGTTCATTGAGAGCCTGTCAAAGCCATTAGCAACTTATAATTTGCAAGGAGTGCATCAACAAGCTCAACGCGAACGGACTTGTTCAGCATTGCCCTACCTCAGATTTTTTTGGCTTGAATTTTTTTGAAACGTTAATGCTTTGCTACAGATTCAGCGATCTTATCCATCAGTGCAAACAGGACACCGGAAACGATAAACGTTATATGTATCCCTACCATCCACGCCATCTGTGTATTATCCAAATGCTCCACGCCGGATGACGCCTGATGCATAAAAGCCTTCAACAAATCAATTGCTGAGATAGCCACGATGGAGCCGATAAGCTTTAGCTTGAGTCCGGAATAATTTACTTTGCCCATCCAGTCTGGACGATCAACATGATCTCCAACATCAATCTTGGAGACGAAATTCTCATAGCCACTAAAAATTACCATTATCAGAAGGTTCGCAACCAGTGTAATGTCCACCAAAGCCAGAATCGATAGAACGACTTCTTGCTCTGATGTGTGCAATATATTGATCATTATGTGAAAAAATTCTTGCCCGAATTTCACAAGCAAAAACAGCAAGCCTCCGACCAGCCCTATATACATGGGCGCAAGTAACCAACGGCTGCGAAATATTATTCCTTCGATGAAATTTTCCATGCTTACCTTATAAATTAAATCAATGTGACTTAAATATGGGCATCAAAAACCGATGCCTGGGTTTGGCGCTACTGATCACAATCTTTCTTGAGAAAAATTAAAGACGTTTCACGCCCCATTCTACGGCATAGACATCTTAACGAGTTTAAAGATGCGCCATGGTTGTTACGCATAAAATTGTTGCGACAAGGCCTCAGATGACAGATAACCAAAATGAGCCTGCCTCCGTTGCCGGCTGTAAAAATCTTTCCGTACCCAGTAATCCCCAGGGTTTACCGTGTCTTCAACCGCATGGGCGACATGCATATGAGGGAGACGATTATTGGCTGAATTGTTAAACTACAATTCAGTTTGGCTAGGCTACTATAGGCAACAAATCGTCACCATAAAAACTCCTCCATGAAACTGAAACGCCTCATCCTCACCCCGCTGACCTGGCTTGCTGCAATGTTATTCTTGATTGAAGAGTTTATCTGGGATCAAACGGCACGGCTAATGACTTGGCTTGGAACGCTGCCCGTGGTTCGTGCAATAGAACATCATATCGCTGGGCTATCACCACGCTGGGCTGCATTCGCTTTTTTGCTACCCAGTTCAACATTAATTCCGGCCAAACTCATCGGGTTGCATGCTATTGCATCTGGGCATTGGTATTTCGGTGCGGCAATTATTGTGGTGGCCAAACTGGTTGGGATAGCGCTGTTTTCCCGCATCTTCAACCTGACTCGACCGGCACTCATGCAAGTTCGTTGGTTTGCCGGGCTATATAACAAAGTGATGTACTACCGCAACCTGATTCACTCTTACTTGGATCAATGGGCGGCTTACCAGCTGGTCAAGCAACGCATCAAATCGTTGATTGCCCGAATTAAGGCAATAATTCGGCCTGTATAGTTATACACATGGCTAGGCCACGCTGACTGGAATTGTCAGGTGTCAATACTATCGCCCTGAGCATGTCGAAGGGTTCTGGCTGAGCGACTGGTGGTTCGACAAGCTCACCACAAACGGTTAAGCGAACAGTATTTTGTCAGGTGCCCCTTTTTACTTCGCCTCACGCGGAGAATGAATTCAGTCAGTCGATCCCTCTCTCTTCCAGTGTCACGCGTTCGAGATATTCAGGTATGGCACACGGCCAATGCAATTCTTCCTCGATACGATGGCGCAGCGCATCCGCTGCCTCAGGCTCGCCATGGGTAATGAAAGTGCGGCGCGGCGGCTGAGCGTATCCTTTGAGCCAGCCGAGAATCTCGTCGGCATCAGCATGTGCGGAAAGATTTTCCAGCATCCGCACTTCAGCGCGTACCGGAATATATTCGCCGTGAATCTTGATTGTCTCTGCTCCATTCATCAGACTGGCACCGCGTGTCCCGCCGGCTTGAAAGCCGGTAAACAGAATGGTGTTGCGAGGATCTGGTGCGAACGCTTTGAGGTGATGGGTAACGCGACCGCCGGTCGCCATGTCGCTTGCGGCCAAAATGATCATTGGTCCATGCAACCGGTTAAGTTGCTGCGATTCTTCGACACTGTTGATGATCCGCGCCGCGCCGCATAAGGCATCGCATTGCGCCGGAGCCAAGCGGTGCTCGCCGTGATGCTGATGGAAAATCCGTGTCACATCCTTGGCCATCGGGCTATTCAGATAAACAGGATAATCGGGAATGGCCTTGCGTGCCTTCAACAAATGAATGCAGTACATCAGCGTCTGGGCGCGCCCCACCGCAAAAGTCGGGATCAATACCACTCCCCCGCGGCTAGCTGTCTTATTGATGATTTCGGCAAGCGCAACCAGCGGGTCAGTAGCGTCATGGCGTCGGTTACCATAGGTCGATTCGACCACTAGGTAGTCCACCTGTTCGATGCGGGACGGAGCGGACATCACCAGGTCGTGCGGTCGGCCGAGGTCACCGGAAAACAACAGCGAGGTTCGTGGCGTCTTCAGGGAAACGAATGCAGAGCCCAGAATATGGCCGGATGGCAACAGGCGCAATGTGAGTCCATTGCCGAGTTGAACTTCGCGTTCGAATTCAATCGGACGAAATAGGCTTAAACAGCGATTGGCATCTTCACGCGTATAAAGCGGTAGAGCCGGCTTGTGTTTGGAAAAGCCCCGATGGTTTGCATAGTTTGCTTCCTCCTCCTGCAAATGTCCGCTGTCTGGAAGCATGATCTCGCAAAGATCGCGAGTCGCTTCCGAGCAATAAACCATTCCGGAGAAGCCGTTCTTGGCAAGCAACGGCAAGTAGCCGCTGTGATCGATATGCGCGTGGGTAAGAATTACGCATTCGATAGTGGATGGGTCGCAGGGAAATGGCGCCCAGTTTTTCAGCCGCTGCGGCTTGTATCCCTGAAACAGTCCGCAATCGACCAGGATGCGCCGCGTATCATGCTGAATCAAGTATTTCGATCCGGTGACCGTTCCGGTTGCCCCAAGAAATTGAATGGTAGTCATAGATTGCAGCCCTTATTCGTCGTGTAGACGTCGCCCCCGACATGCTCGAGTTTAACCTGGAAGTACAGTTTCGATAATAGGCCGATGGGGCATCAGGGTATAGCTTTGTCCCAGAAATAAATAAACAGGGCAAACTCAATTTATCCTGTACTTGTTTTAGTTTTGGTTTTTGTTTTGCTACTATTTGTTCCTTCCATCTAATCTTTGGAGTTACCTTGTTTAAATTAATTGGTACCTTATTAGGCTTTTACTTTTTGGGTTTTTTCGGGGCATTTATTGGTTATTTTCTAGGTAGCTTTCTTGACCGATATAAAGCTTATGGTATTGGCGGAGTTAACCCGCTCAGCCAACACCTGCGCCAATCAGTGTTTCTTGAAACTGTTTTTATTTCAATGGGCAAGCTTGCTAAAGCGGATGGTCATATATCGCAAGATGAAATTGATCATGTTGAACAGTTCATTCAAAAACTGGGAATGTCAGCTGAGCATAGGCAACAAGCTATTGCTCTTTTTAAACGAGGAGCCGATGCAAATTTTGATATTGAGCCGAGCTTAAAGAAATTTATTGCCATTTGTGGCAATACGCATAACTTAAAGCAAATGTTGCTGATTTACCTCATAGTCATGGCTTTATCTGATGGGCATATTCATTCAGCTGAAGAAATAATGCTAAAAGACGTTGCCCGTCATTTTGGTTATGATCAAGCTGCATTTAAGCAAATACTGGATATGGTTTTAAATCAGTCCCACTTTGCCAGCGGACAAACACCCACCGCCACCCGCCTGGACGATGCCTATAAAGCGTTGGGCGTAAGCAAAGAAAGCAGCGAGCACGAAGTCAAACGCGCTTATCGCAAGTTAATGAGCCAATATCACCCCGATAAGTTAATGGGCCAAGGTGTTCCTGAAGATATGATCGCGGTGGCAACTGAACAAGCAAAGGAAGTACAGGTTGCCTACGATTTGATTACAACGAGCCGAATAAAAGGCGGGGGTAGTTAGTTTTGTGCAAGCTGCCATATAACGAAAATTTGACCAACTCGAATCTAAAACATCATCCACACTTGATTCCAGATATCCCCTCCTTTTATTTCCTGCCATAAGTGACGAAATGGTATTCCAGAGCCTGAGGGTTTTCCTGGCTGCATTGCTCGCGCGCCAATTCCTGCCATTGTGTTTTATCAAATTCCAGAAAATACGTATCGCCTGCCACGTCCCGGTTGATTTCGGTAAGGTAGATCGTGTCCACTAACGGCATGGCCAATGCATAGAGTTCAGCACCGCCAACGATAAAAATTTCATCATCCCCCACACATGCCTTTATCGCTTCTTCCAGCGAGTAGGCCATGATGCAGCCTTCAATTTTTAATGCGTCATTGCGAGTTACCACCACGGTAGTGCGGCCGGGCAGCGGCTTGCCGATGGAGTCGAAAGTCTTGCGCCCCATGATCAGATGATGTCCCATGGTGAGCGTCTTAAAGCGTTTAAGGTCTGCCGGAATACGCCATGGCAGCGTGTTGTTGATCCCAATGGTGCGATTACTTGCCATTGCAACAATGATCGCAAGCTTACCCTTCCTCTTACCCCCTTTTTCATCACTCGTCATACAGCGACTGTGGCTTTAATCGCCGGGTGTGGGTCGTAGCCATCCAGCGAAAAGTCCTCAAACTTAAAATCGAAGATATCTTTCACATTAAGATTGATGTGCATGACAGGTAACGATCGCGGCTCGCGCGACAGTTGCAGCTCAGCCTGTTCCAGATGGTTGAGATACAGATGTGCATCGCCGAAAGTATGCACAAAATCGCCTGGTTTCAGACCGCATACTTGCGCTATCATTAAGGTAAGCAATGCGTAAGATGCGATATTGAATGGCACGCCCAGGAAAATATCCGCGCTGCGCTGATACAGGTGGCAGGAAAGCTTGCCCTCCGACACATAAAACTGGAACAGGACATGGCACGGCGCTAGCGCCATTTGATCCAGTTCCCCTACGTTCCAGGCGGAAACGATCAGGCGGCGTGAATCTGGATTGCATTTAATCTGCTCTATAACATCTGAAATCTGGTCGATTGCGAGACCACCCGATGCTGTCCACGAGCGCCATTGTTTGCCATACACTGGGCCAAGGTTGCCATCCTCGTCTGCCCATTCATCCCAAATTTTTACACCATTTTCCTTGAGATAGCGGATATTGGTATCGCCCTGCAAAAACCATAGTAACTCATGGATGATGGATTTCAGGTGACATTTTTTGGTGGTGACCAGCGGAAAGCCTTCTGCCAGATTAAAGCGCATCTGATAGCCGAATATGCTTACTGTGCCGGTGCCGGTGCGGTCGCTCTTTTTTGTGCCGTGATTGAGCACATGTTTCATCAAATATAAATACTGGCGCATAAAGATTCAGGGAATGGATGGTGACTGTTTGTATAATGCCAAACAATACATAAAATTTATTTGAGGAACAAATGCTAGCACAACTTACTCTCTCCCTGACGCTGCCCAAGAACCTGATTAACCAACATCTGCTGGTGCTGCTGCCCAAAGCCAAGACGCTACCCCAAGATTTACCGCATAGCGCCTTGCTCAAGACAGTGCTGGCGCGACGCGGCCTCAAGGTAGATGAGCTAGCTAACTCGCCGGTTTCTGCTAATGCCGCAGATGGCGCGTTGATGGCCTGGACGATGCTGGATTTTTCCAAGGACGCCTTCACCATCCAGACCCAAGTGCGCAAAGCCATGCAATTGCTTCTGGCAGAAATGCCCAAAAGCATTGCCATTGTGGTGCTGGGCGATCCTGCGCAACGCAAGCTGGCTGCAGAGCTGTCAGTGTATGGTGCATGGGTGAATGGCGCCCTGTTGCCGGAACATAAGAAAATAGATAAACGCAAACCGCTGCGAAAAATTGAATTATTCGGTTTTGCCGACAAGCAAGTATTTGTATCACTCAAGGCACAGGCAGAAGGCAATTTTCTATGCCGCGAACTGACTGTGCTTCCGCCTAACGAGTTGACTCCCGCTCTATACCGGGCGCGAGTAAAAATCCTCGCACAACAACATGGCTGGAAGCATGTGGAGTTTGATCTTAAGAAACTACGCAAGTTGGGCGCGGGTGCTTTCGTGGCTGTGGCTCAGGGCAGCGCGGACGAAGATGCCGCCATCGTACATCTGCGCTACACTCATCCAAACGCCAAGCAGACCATAGGATTGGTGGGCAAGGGGATTTGCTTCGATACCGGTGGGCACAATCTGAAGCCAGCACGCTACATGCATGGCATGCACGAAGACATGAACGGATCAGCCGTAGCACTCGGCATCTTGCTTGCCGCGTCACAGAGCAAGCTGGTGGTGAATATCGATTGCTGGCTGGCAATAGCTCAAAACCACATCAGCCCAAAGGCATACAAACAAAACGATATCGTGACTGCGCTGAACGGCACTACCATCGAAATTATTCACACCGATGCCGAAGGACGCATGGTGCTAGCCGACACACTCACGCTGGCGGCACGCGCCAAACCAGATCTGATAATTGACTTCGCCACTCTAACCGGCAGCATGGCCGTGGCCTTAGGCGCGCGCTACAGCGGCGTACTGGGCAACCGCGATGAGCTGTTACAGCGTGCGGTCAGCGTAGGCAAGCAAAGTGGCGAGCGTCTGTGCGCCTTCCCACTGGATGACGACTATGAAACCACTCTGGATTCAAAAGTAGCTGACATCAAGCAATGCACGCTGGACGGCGAGGCCGATCACATCTTAGCAACCCGTTTTCTCAAGCATTTTGTCGATGACACTCCTTGGCTTCATGTAGATTTATCCGCCAGCCGTTGCGAAGGCGGTCTGGGCATAGTAGCAAGCGAAGTGACGGGATTTGGCGTGGCTTGGGGAGTACGGATGGTGCAGGGTTAGCTCATACGATAGATTAGACACCATAGTAATGCGCCTGAGCAGACCACCCTCACTACCCTGCGAGGAAAATTGAATGGGTGCCCTACCCCAAGATTACACTGTAGGGCGCCTCTAAAAATTCAAGTTTCTAGGCAAGACAAGGCACGAGTAAAAAATTTGAGCGCGGCATATATATTGATATGTAAGCGATAATTTTTTCGAGTAACGCCATATTGTGACGAAACGGGGTAGGCAGGCAAGCCGCAAAGCGGCTGCTCGCAAAATTGGGTTTTTAGAGGTGCCCTGTAAGCGTCAGTTCACAGTGATTACCTTCCAGAAATAAAAAGGCCCGGCATTTTCATGCCGAGCCTTTTATTCAATCAAGAACCGATTAAGGAGCTTGAATATTAGATGCTTGCTTGCCTTTAGGACCTTGTGTCACTTCAAAAGTAACCTTTTGACCCTCTTGAAGAGACTTGAAGCCACTCATATTGATTGCGGAAAAATGTGCAAACAAATCTTCGCTGCCATCATCTGGGGTAACAAAACCAAAACCCTTTGCGTCGTTGAACCATTTTACTGTACCAGTTGCCATGTGTATTACTTCCTTAACTAAAAACGGGGAACCCCCCCGCGAAACTATTTGAATCGAAGATTGCACATGGAAAAAACCAGTATCGCAAAAACTTTGAATCAAACGCCAGTCAACTTTATACACTCGTCAAATAGATATTGTCAAGGTTATTTCCAGAACATCTGAAATCCATAGTTTCAAATTTATCAAAACGTTCGTGCCCATTTTTTTACTTACCTCAATTTTACCTGGCATGGCTCAACTCTAACCCCTTCTCTAGCTGAGTTAATCCAGACAATCATGTGCCTCAAGTCCGGACGGTTTAATTGCTCGCCACGCGGGGGGAAAACAAACAATTGCTAAAATTGGCAAGCTTTCGTATAATCCGCTCTTCAAATATTGCAAGAGATCCTCAAGGAATTGCCATGGCAAACACTGCACAAGCTAGAAAACGCGCGAGACAAGCAAACAAACAGCGCGATCATAATACGAGTCTGCGCTCTGAGCTTCGTACTGCAATCAAGAAAGTGGCGAAAGCTATTGAAGTTGGCGACAAGGCTGTAGCACAAGCCGTTTTCATCGAATCTACCAGTATTGTGGATTCCATCGCCGACAAAAAGATCATTCACAAAAATAAAGCTGCGCGTCATAAGAGCCGACTATCCGCTGCCATCAAAGCAATGGCTTAAGCATAGCAGCACGCGCACCCCAAGTAAGCCGACAGCACATGCTGTCGGCTTTATGTTTTAGTTCGCCAAAATCATGAATCACATAGATCAGCCACAGCAAACATCCAAGCTGACCAGCACAAACTAATATTATTAGTGCAATTAGATTACTGACGCCCTTACTAAATAAAGTGCAATATGAATTTTCCCCTTGCACAATCCGGTCAATTTAGCTCAATATACGCGTTTCCCCGAACCCAATACGGCGGCCATGCCGCCGTCTGTCATTCTATCTATCTATGTCACATTTGATGAACACCTATGCTCGCCTGCCAGTTGCCTTCTCACACGGAGAAGGCGTTTGGCTGTGGGACAGCAATGGCAAACGCTACCTTGATGCGCTGTCCGGCATCGCTGTCAACACGCTGGGACATGCCCATCCACGCTTAACAGCGGCGCTCAAGGAGCAGATCAGCAAACTGATGCACGTTTCCAACCTGTATCAGATAAGCGAGCAGGAAGTTGTAGCCGACAAGTTGTGCGCGCTGGCCAACATGCAAGAAGTATTCTTGTGCAATTCTGGCTGTGAAGCTAATGAAGCTGCGATCAAGTTGGCGCGCCTATATGGCCATCAGCAAGGCATCGAAAATCCTGCCATCATCGTGATGGAGAAAGCGTTTCATGGCCGTACTTTGGCCACGCTATCCGCCACCGGCAATCGCAAAGTACAGGCGGGATTCGAGCCACTGGTAAAAGGTTTTGTTCGCGTTCCTTATGATGACCTGGATGCCATACATCAAGTTGCCGAACACAATCCCGATGTCGTAGCGGTGCTGGTCGAACCCATTCAAGGCGAAGGCGGAATCCGCACCTTGGATATCCATTATCTCGAGCAACTGCGCAAAATTTGTGACCAGCACAACTGGCTGTTGATGCTGGATGAAGTGCAATGCGGTATTGGCCGTACCGGCAAATGGTTCGCCCACCAGCATACGGGCATTCTGCCAGACGTAATGACACTAGCCAAAGGTATCGGCTCCGGCATTCCTGTCGGCGCTTGCCTGGCCGCTGGTAAAGCGGCTGGCACCTTCAAGCCGGGCAATCATGGCTCAACTTTCGGCGGCAACCCATTGGCCTGTGTAGCTGTGCTGACCACGCTGGCAATAATGGAAGAAGACCAACTGGTAGCAAATGCCGCCACGGTAGGCGAATTTATACAGCAGAGCTTACGCACACGCCTAGCCACAGTGGCTGGCGTGGTCGAAATTCGAGGACAGGGGCTGATTATCGGCATTGAACTGAACATGCCCTGCGGGGAATTGGTCAAGCAAGCCTTGGCGCAAGGACTGTTGATTAACGTCACCGATGGCAACGTTATCCGGCTGCTACCCTCAATGGTGTTCACTACCGCAGAAGCGCTGCAATTGCTGGATAAGCTATGCCCGCTGATTTCCAATTTCCTGGCTCAGGGCACATAACGTGAGCATTAAACATTTTTTACAATTCAATGACCTTAACCGTGCAGAGTTAGAACACGTTTTCGCTCGCGCGCGCATCATCAAGCAGCGCTTCAAAACCTACAAGCTCTATCATCCGCTAGTAGATCGCACTTTAGTGATGATTTTTGAAAAAAGCTCTACGCGTACCCGCCTATCGTTTGAGGCAGGTATGCAACAACTTGGCGGCAATGCCATTTACCTCAACACGCGCGATTCACAACTGGGGCGCGGCGAGCCGGTAGAAGATGCGGCACAAGTTATCTCTCGCATGAGTGACTTGGTAATGATCCGCACTTTCGAACAAGAAATTATCGAACGCTTTGCCGCAAATTCAAGAGTGCCGGTGATTAACGGCCTGACCAATGAATACCATCCCTGTCAAATATTGGCCGACATCTACACCTATATCGAGCAACGCGGTTCCATTCAGGGTAAAACCGTAGCGTGGATAGGCGACTCAAACAATGTATGCAATACCTGGTTACAAGCAGCAGAAGTATTCGACTTCAACGTCCATGTTTCCACTCCTCCTGGCTATGAAGTTGAGCCAGAACGGGCTGGATTATTCGGCGAAGACCACTATGAGGAATTTGCTGACCCGATGGATGCGGCACGCAATGCTGACCTGGTTACCACCGATGTCTGGACCAGCATGGGCTTTGAACGCGAGAACGATGCACGCCGCAAAGCGTTCGCCGACTGGATTGTGGATACAGAAATGATGTCTGTCGCCAAACCGGATGCGCTGTTCATGCATTGCCTGCCGGCACATCGGGGCGAGGAAGTGGATGCCGCCGTAATTGACGGCCCGCAAAGCGCGGTATGGGATGAAGCAGAGAATAGATTACATGTACAAAAAGCACTGATGGAATATCTGCTATTAGGTAATGTGAACAACTAAAAACAAAAATACAGGGTGTGCTTATACGCCCTATTTTATTGGTAATTTATTAAAAGGCGCCTCTAAAAATCCAATTTTCGTCACAATAAGGCGTTACTTGAAAAAAATTATCGCTTACATATCAACTTTATGCAGCGCTCAAATTATTTACTCATGCCTTGTCTTGCCTGGAAACTTGAATTTTTAGATGTGCCCTAAACAGAGAAAAACGAAATGAGTGAAATCAAAAAAGTCGTCCTCGCCTACTCTGGCGGGCTGGATACCTCAGTAATCCTGAAGTGGTTACAGGATACCTATCAGTGCGAGGTAGTGACCTTCACTGCCGATATTGGTCAAGGTGAAGAACTCGAACCCGCGCGCAAAAAAGCCTTGCAGTTCGGCATCAAGCCGGAAAATATTTTCATCGACGATCTTCGCGACGAATTCGTACGCGACTTTGTATTCCCGATGTTCCGCGCCAACACGGTGTATGAGGGGGAATATCTGCTCGGCACCTCTATCGCGCGGCCGCTAATCGCCAAGCGCCAAATTGAGATCGCCAGGCAAACTGGCGCGGAAGCGGTGTCGCACGGCGCCACAGGCAAGGGCAACGATCAGGTGCGTTTCGAGCTAGGCTATTATGCACTCAACCCGAACATCAAGGTAATCGCGCCGTGGCGCGAGTGGGACTTACTCTCGCGCGAAAAATTAATGGCATACGCAGAAAAGCATAGTATCCCCGTAGATATGAAGCATAAGCAGGGCGGATCGCCATATTCAATGGATGCAAACCTGCTGCATATCAGCTTTGAAGGTCGTCATCTGGAAAACCCCGCCGCTGAAGCAGAGGAAAGCATGTGGCGCTGGACCGTGTCACCGGAGCAAGCACCAGATGCCGCTGAATATCTTGATATTGAATTCGAGCACGGCGACATTGTCGGCCTCAACGGCTCGCACATGAGCCCGGCCCAGATACTCACCAAACTAAATGAATTGGGGGGCAAACACGGCATTGGCCGCCTTGATCTGGTAGAGAACCGCTACGTCGGCATGAAATCACGCGGCTGTTATGAAACCCCCGGCGGAACCATCATGCTCAAGGCACATCGCGCAATAGAATCCATCACGCTGGATCGCGAAGTTGCGCACCTGAAAGATGATTTGATGCCGCGCTATGCCAGTATGATTTACAACGGTTATTGGTGGAGTCCAGAACGCCGCTCACTGCAAACACTGATAGATCACACGCAGCAAAATGTTAACGGCTGGGTGCGCATCAAGCTGTACAAGGGCAATGTCATCGTAGTGGGACGCGATTCCAAAACCAATTCGCTATTCGACCCGAACATCGCCACTTTCGAAGATGACAAGGGCGCCTACGACCAGAAGGATGCTGCCGGGTTTATCAAGCTGAACGCTCTTAGAATGCGCATTGCGGCTAAGCTAGGAAAGTAATTAATACCTGTTCGAAACACTTTATATTTTTGTAGACAGTTGAATAATTAATATTAGATTATTTCATTCCCAATCAGGAGTATCCATGTCCCAATTCGATAACGTTAGCGTCGTTAAAAAAGCCAATGTGTTCTTCGACGGCAAGTGCGTGTCACACTCCGTCCTGTTCCCGGATGGCACACGCAAGACCGTCGGCGTGATAATGCCGGGCAGCCAGCTCACTTTTAACGTCAACACCCCGGAGCTAATGGAAATTACCAGTGGTACCTGTCAAGTTAAAATAGCAGGCGATACCGATGCCAAAACCTACACTGCCGGCATGCAGTTCAATGTGGCTGCTGATAGTAGCTTTGAAATACACGCGCAGGATGCAGTCAATTACGTTTGCAGTTTTGGTTAGCGAATCGAACTCACTCGTAGCACCCCTCATCAAGCATTTCCTCCGTCTGAAATTGAAGGTTAATGCAGATAAAACTTAAGGAGAACTGCAATGCCATCATTCGACATCGTATCCGAAGTGGATAAGACGGAAGTTAAAAATGCAGTCGAGCAGACCAACAAAGAGGTTAGCACGCGCTTTGATTTCAAGGGTTCAGACGCACGCGTGGAGCAGGCCGAGTTAGTACTCACCGTGCACGCTGATAATGAATTTCAGCTGAACCAAGTACAGGATATTCTTAATGCCAAACTTACCAAGCGAGGCGTGGACATCAAGTGCCTTGAGACTAGCGATAAGATCGAGAAGGTCAGTGGTAACAAAATTAAACGTTCCTGCACCGTAAAAGTGGGAGTGGAAATTGAACTGGCGAAAAAGATTGTCAAGTTCGTCAAGGACAGTAAAATGAAAGTACAGGCCAGCATACAGGGCGACACGGTACGCATAACTGGCAGTAAGCGCGACGATTTACAAGCTGCCATCCAGTTAATCCGCGCTTCCATCACCGACTTCCCACTGCAATACCAAAACTTTCGCGACTGAAAAATAAATTATTGTGAAACTAAACCTTGCTTCATGTTCTTGCCAGGTATTTCCTTAATTAACAGCTATTACAACGCATATTTATTCTGTATATATTTAACAATCAAATACCAGCCAAATAATTAAAATAGGGGGTGCCGTAAACAACGGTGCTCACCACTACCCCCAGCAATGTGAAGACAGCCGACGATTTTGCACTTCGTCTATAATTACTGCCGCTGTTCCAGCCAGGGGCAACATGAAAAAATTTCTGAAATATAGTTTATGGTCGGCAGGTGTGGCGGGAGCCATTGCGATAGCCGGAATAATTTATATCACTGCCACATTTAATCCCAATGATTACAAGACACAAATCATCAAGCTGGTGAAAGATAAACAGCAACGTAATCTCAAGCTGAATGGCGATATCAAACTGGTTTTCTTCCCCAGCATTGGTGCCAATATTGGCAAGGTATCATTGTCTGAGTTTCAGAGCGACGAAGAATTTATTTACATTGACAGTGCACGTGTCTCGTTAGCGCTATTGCCGCTACTATCCAGACGAGTGGTTGTAGATGAAGTTTCGATCAGTGGTCTGAAGGCGGCTCTGGTGAAATTCAAAAACGGCAAGCTCAACATTGACGACCTGTTGAGCAAAAATGAGACTAACCAAGAAAAAACGCCGCTTGAGTTCGACATAGCCACAGTGCACGTGGAAGACTCAGAGCTGACCTACCTGGATGAAACCACAGCTACTCAATATGTGCTGAAAGGCTTCAACCTTAATACCGCTCGTATTGCCAACGGCGTGCCGGGCAAAATTGATTTTGCCGCAGTCATTCAATCCAACAAACCCAAGCTGAACATAGCCGCACAAATGAAAGCCACATTGACTTTCGATCTAAAAAAGCAGCAATTTCAAATGGAAGGGCTGGCGTTGCAAGCTAAGGGCGCAGCACTCGACATCAGTAATCTGGCCGTTTTGGCTATCGGCAATATCAACGCGAATTTTGACACGCAAGAATTTTCTGCGAGAAAGTTAGCGGTTACGGCCACTGGCGCGCAAGGAAAAAATAACTTCGATGCCAAACTGGATGCGCCTGAGTTAAACCTGGTTCAGAATAATTTTACGGGCGACAAGCTCACATTAAATGCTAAGTTGGATAGTGCATTCGGCAACATCGTGGCCAATCTTGCTCTGTTTGATTTGACCGGTAATCCTCAATCGTTCAAGAGTAGCGCGCTTACGTTAGAGCTGGATATGAAGCAACCCGAACACGCATTCAAGATAAAGCTCGACTCGCCTGTCACTGGCAACATCGAGCAGCAACAGCTCAACCTTTCCAATCTGACCCTCGCAGTAAATGTAACGGGTGACCAGCTGCCGAATAAATCAATCAATAGCGAAATGAAGGGTAACGTGCAAATAGATGGCAGCCGCCAGAGCGTTCAGGCCAACCTCGCGGGTGGGCTGCTGCAAAGCCAGATTAAAGCCAAATTGGCCGTAAACGGTTTTCAAGATACAGCCATACGCTTCGACATAGATGTAGATCAGTTTGACGCTGATTTATATCTGCCTAAGAACGCAGCAAGCGTTGCCATTAAGCCCTCCCCGACGGAACAGCCACTTGAATTGGCTGACCTGAAAAATCTAAATCTTGAAGGCGGATTACGCATTGGAGTGCTTAAAATCGCCAATGCTAAACTTTCACAAGTTCGCCTCGATGTGAAAGCACATAACGGCTTGCTAACAATCAGCCCGCTGTCCACCAATCTGTATCAGGGCAGCATGAAAGGCAGCCAAAAAATAAATGCGCAGACTACGCCTCGCATCGCTATAAACCAGAATCTGACGCCGTGATCAAACATCGAAATAAGCCGCGCTCAGAATTATTTGCTCATCGCATCATAGACTGGCAGCAACAACATGGTCGGCACGGCTTGCCGTGGCAGGGCGCGGATGTTTATCGCGTATGGCTGTCAGAAATAATGCTGCAACAAACCCAGGTCGTCACTGTTATCCCCTATTACCTCCGTTTCGTGGCACGCTTTCCCACTATCGCAGCGCTCGCCGCCGACAGCGAAGATACGATATTGGCGCACTGGAGCGGCCTCGGCTACTACTCGCGTGCGCGCAACTTGCACCGTGCAGCTCAACTCATCATGCAACGGCATGAGGGTAAATTTCCTCGGCATTTTGAAGACATCCTTGCTCTTCCCGGCATCGGCCGCTCCACTGCCGCCGCAATCAGCGCATTCGCGTTCCATGAACGGTGCGCGATTCTCGATGGCAACGTCAAACGCTTACTGGCACGCTACCATGCCATTGAGGGTTACACTGGCGAAAAAAAGATTGAAGCTCAACTCTGGCAACAAGCCGAAGCATTGCTGCCAAAGCGTGATGTCGCGGTCTATACGCAAGGCTTGATGGATCTGGGCGCGCTGGTCTGCACGCGCAGCAAACCACAATGTCCCACCTGTCCGCTGCAAACAGATTGCACGGCATATCAGAACGGACTGGTCGCGCAACTGCCCACGCCACGCCCACGCAAGGTGCTACCGGAAAGACACAGCACCTTTCTTTTGCTGCTCAATGGCCCCGATATCCTGCTGGAAAAGCGCCCGGGTAGCGGCATCTGGGGTGGCTTGTGGTGTCCGCCACAAGTGGATCCGCAATTTCTAAGTAGGGCTGAAGATGCGAGTGCCTACTGCCTTCAGCACTTCGGCACGGAAACAATACACACGATTGCACTACCAACATTCACGCATACTTTCACCCATTTCAAGCTGCATATCACCCCCCTACTATTGCAGGTAATTAACAAACCCACGCAAATTCAGGAAGCAGGCATGATGTGGCTGAATGCGGATGATGCGTTGCAAGCTGCAATCCCCACGCCGGTGCGCAAACTTTTGCGGGAGATACAGGCAGGGCTCAGGCTGATGTAAACAGCGCTGTTGCCAAATTAACCCCAGCGCTGCCGATCAGGCATCAACCTATTTTCAGCGCTACTACTTCCCTCTTCAACTGCAACGAGCCACGCCAATTCTGGGACACCAGTCGAATAATGGGCATTCATCGCAGCGGGGCGCGTTCGCAATGCAAATATCGCGCCCTAGCGAAATCATATTCACGTGTAGCGAGTAA
Source organism: uncultured Nitrosomonadales bacterium (assembly GCA_903878125.1). Lineage (GTDB taxonomy): Bacteria > Pseudomonadota > Gammaproteobacteria > Burkholderiales > Gallionellaceae > Nitrotoga. The sequence continues at coordinate 20,437 of CAIRGS010000234.1, forward strand.
CGAAGCTCCGGGGGGATTTTGGATTGCAAACGGTCCATGTCGCGCGGTGCGCAATGCCGATCTTTTTGCGTTGGCCTGACCCATCCCAGACGCCGGGCGATGCGCCAGCAGTGCGTGTCCACCGGGAAAACCTGCCGGTCTAGCGAGTACATCAAAACGCACCGCGCAATTTTCTTGCCGACACCGGGCAGCGAAAGCAAAAAAGCTTCTGCATCCTTGTCGGTCATCGCGCGCAGCGGTTCGAGGCTCGGCTTACCAAACCGCGCTATGGCGGCATCCAGCAGATTGCGGATCGCTTTGGCTTTCTGATTGGATAGTCCGCCACTCACGATAGTGCTGGCAATATATTCGACGGAAGCTTCGGCAATTTTGTGGTGGGTAGGAAAAGATTTTTTCAGCGCCCGAAAGGTATTCCGGTAGCTCGCCTCCTCGGTTTTTGTGCTGCACATAATAAACAGCAGTTCGTCCAGCGGGTCTTTGAGGTTGTAGTGGGCGAAGTCGTGATAGCGGTATTTCAGTGTCGCGGCGACTTCCCTGACCGCCGCAGGGTATTTGTGCGCCCCCATGTCAGCCGTTCCCTGTACCAGCCAGCAGATTCTCTTTGGCAATCGCCATCAACTCGTCTAGCATGACCGTTTGCGGCTCGGCGGATTGGCGGTTTCGCAGCCGCTCGGGGGGCTTCTTGTAATCCCACTCATAGCCCTCAAACCCTTCTGCCGATTCCACGTTATAAACCAGATAAAACGGCTTTGAGGGCTCTATCGGATAACGTTTGGCTACCAATGCTTCACGCGAAAGCACGCGCGGCTCCTCTTTGGAAACACGCATCAAACCTTGGTTGGTTGCGCCCTTGTGGCTGTGAAGCAATAATTCCGGTTTGGTGTCCCCGCTCTTGATCGCTGCCATGATATGGCTACCCACTTGCGGGTCAATACGGTCAGCCATCTGCGTTTATTGGCCTGCCAGCTTCTTGATTTCCGGAGTTGCGGCAAGCAGCCGCCCAGTTTCCCTAATGATGTCCACACCGCGTGCTTCAATGGCAACCTCGGCAATAGCCTGCCGTAATTCCACATAAAAACTTTCATCGCCAGTCAGGCGATGCCAAAATTCTTGACCCATAAAAAGGGGATAGTCATATTCGTCGCGCAATCGTTTGTAATGGCCGCTTTCCTGACCTGGCTCGCCATACAGTATTGCCACCACCAAGTCACCATGCGCGACCTTGACGTTGTTGGTCCGTCCAAGGTTGCGCGCGTCCTTGAAGTGGCTATGTATCGTTTTCACGTCGTCCCGGTTGATAGTGTTTGGACCCAGTTTCACTTGGCAATATTTGCGTCTTCCATCCAGCGCATCTATGAATTCGATGTCTATCCCACTCACCATGGAGCCAAATGAATTCTTAAGCACATCGCTGATAAATTTCTGCATGTTAGTACCAAAACTGGTGGTAATGGAAGTGCCCAATACCCTGGGATAAAGCAGGGCTTGC
>CAIRGS010000235.1 GCA_903878125.1 uncultured Nitrosomonadales bacterium
CTTATTGAACCGTTTGTTTCATTGCGGCGGATTTTAACTCCAGACGCTATTGTTTTGACAATATCATCGAGTAGCTTGCTTACTTGCTGGTGTATCGGTCTGATTTTGCGCTACCGAGAAGCGTGGAGATTGTTCGGTGTTCTGCGCGGTACTTGACTAAATCTGCATCTGAGTATATTTTTCGACCTGAGCCGATGACGCTTTGCAGGACCCTGGGCAATTGGAGCCCAGACGTGGCAAGGAATTGTCGGCTTTTTCTATATCCACCGGTAATCCGTAATCCATTGGGTTTTCTTGGTTTGCCGATTCAAACGCATCCCGCAGCATTTGGCACCCCCTGCACTCGGTAGCACTGCTGAGCCGTTTCTTCTTGAAAATACCCTTGTGCTTGATCTGCGGTTGTGCGACCCACAATCCATGCCGTGTTTCCCGTCAGTGTCCCACCATACTTCATCATGCCCCCACGAAAATAAAAACCGCCGGGCTATCTCTAGCACCAGCGGCTCATCCAGTTTTTTGCTGATTGAACTCAAGCCCAAGGTAACCGATAGCGGTGAGGCGCGTCTATCCCTTGCGCGGTCTACAGATGATCGTCGGGTTTCCTTCGCTGACGCTGCCACTATCGTTGACAAGATTGCCCTCATTGCGAAGAAAGACTGGAATCTCGACTTTATTCTTGTCGCATCGCATGACGCGCTGCCGGAAGAAGTGAAAGCAGCTATAGCCGAAAACTACGGCAAGAATACAAAAGCCAAAGGTGTAGTTCATCACTGTTTCTCCAAAATTATTGGAATATATTTTTCATGTTGGTTATCCTTCGTCTCCTGCCGAACCATTGTAAAGAATGTCGCCGGTCAACCTTGAAATCACCATCACTCGACTACTCCGCAGAGACAGCACTTTATCTTCATCTTCCCAAGGTACATAGACATACCAGCAAGGCTGATCTGTATTGAAACAGTAGATGAGGCAGTTATCTGGTTTCTGGCTGTAACATTTGAATTGCCCGTCATGAATGGGTAATGCCCGCGCTGCAATCGCCAAGGCGTGCTGCTTGGTGATGGGCGGAAACTTTATGACGGTTGCAACGGGTAAGCTCATATCAGGTTAACTCGCATTGGTATTCAGCTTCACCGCAAAATCCGCCACGCCGATCTTGAACAGAAACTTGGCAGCGGTATCCAGCGTTTTGAATTCCCGCGTTTCGCGCTTGCTGGTTTCCAGCGGATTGCCGTCGGCGACGATCATGTAGCCTTGCGCCATGACGGCGTAATGCAATTGGATGCGCTTGATGGCATTGGCGTTGAGCAATAGTTTGAGTTCGCGTTCGGTCATGCCTTTATTCCTCTAGCAGAATTGAACTCGTATCAAACAATTTCCCTTGCTCCACTAGCACAAGCAGATCACCAGGCTTTACTTGCAGGAAATCGCACAACCTGGATAGCACTTCGCGGTCGAAGCTGTTGACCTTGTCGTAGTAGTAGCGATCCATCGTAGCACGGGCTATTCCCGTCGCCCGGCACACATCGGATACTTTGAGACGCTTCGCGCCCAGGATGGTGGATAAACGGCAACTGATCATTGTTTGATAGTAAATATTATTCGATGTCGAGTAATATATAGCCTGATCGGATAAATGTCGAGAAAAAGTTTAACTAACCTGGATAATCCATTAGACCTGATTCGCGCGATGACGATACATTCCCCCCTTTGCAAAAGGGGGGCTAGGGGGGATTTGAGCGTTGCACGGCATCGATCCGGCAAGGAGCCTGACATCGGCATATTCGTGATGAAAGTTTTCGATGCAATCGCTGGCGGCAGCATTGGCTCGTCTGCCAGGCGCGGCGTGGGATAGATTGAACTGAAGGAGTTTTGCGGTGGGGCTGAAGGCCAATGCAGGCCAGGCAAAGCCTACACCGCAGTCGCCCGCTCCAGCGTAGCGACCGGCAAATAAAAACACAGCGGATTATCCACGCAAACAATGAACCCCAGCTTCACGTAAAACGCTTTTGCCTGGTCATGCTTGGCATCCACCACCACGGCATACAACCCCACCCGTTGCGAAAACTCCACGGCCAAACGCAAAGCGAACGCCAGCAAATCCTGACCCACTCCCTTGCCCTGATAGCGCGCATCCACCGCCAAACGTCCAATACGCAGAACGGGAGCGGGATAGCGCGGCAATTTAGCCTGGGAAGATAATGCAGAAGTGGCAACTTGACCGGCGCTCACCGTGACAAACCCGATGACGCTCACGCCATCGTCAGCCAGTGCCACATAGGTTTTGCCGAAACCGCGCCGTTGTTGCTGCCCGGCCTGACGCAGCAGAAAATCATTCAGTGCAGCATCGCCACAATCAAACCCCTCGCGACGATGCTCTGCCCCCAGCAACTGGACAGCAACCATCGCTTAACGGCGCGCCATCAATTTGCGTAAAGCAGCCTTGGGTTTGGGGGGCTTCTCGATGGATGCGGTAAACGCTTCAAAATCCCGCTGGGTCAGCAACAGCGTATCGGTCTCCGACACAATCCGGCGCGCAGCCTCAAAAGCGTTTTGCAACATAAAGCTGGAAACCGTTGTACCCATCAACGCAGCGGCACGCTCGATCATCGCCTTCGCTTCAGCACTGGTGCGAAGATTGATCCGGGCGGATTCATTGGTAAGTGTGGTCGGCATGGCAAAACCTCCTAAAAACAGACATCGCTATTGTACGTCAATTTTACGCACAAAAGATTAGATGCCGCTGCCAAGTTTCTGTTCAAAATGAGCGCGGCAGATTTTGCAGTTAGGCTGAAGGCGACGGGGTAATCTCAATCACTTTTAGCCCAGATTTTCTACCCTGAATATCTGATGCAGCTCGTTCTTGTCGGTTTTTTCGTTGTACCGCACAATCATAAATCGACCGTTGTCCTCTCGCACCAGCATGACTGGGACACCATAGGTCTTGTGTTCGGCGACCACCTTATCAAGGGCGTTGTCGCTGTTGAGGATATGGTTGCCTTTGATTTCGACCAGCACAACTCCATCACCCTTGGTACGATCTTTCACCTTGATGCCGAAATCGGGAAAGTAGCGATCCCCATTCGGCATAACAATACCGATTGACCAAGGTTTTCTCGGCTCATTACGGAACCAGTATTCAACCGTTCCTGAGTTATCTGCATCCAGCAATTCGGCGAATTTTCGCTCATGTTCATTCAGGTCTTGCGGTATTACGCCATAAATATTGAGTGTGGATTTTCGCGCTCCATGCGGATACTCCACAGCATTGGGTAGTGCAAACGTATCGAGAACTTCCTTATAGTTGGCTGCACACTGGCGCGCTGCTTTCCTTACCAGGCTAGGAAAGGTCGCCAAGATAAGATTTAGTGCGGCCTCAATTTCCTCATCGCTATCATCAAAGCCACGTTCGTCATATTCCCTTCGCAAGCGTTCAATAAGCGTTTGGTGAAGTTCCTGCACGTGTAGAATTTTTGCATCGAACAAGACACCTTGAGCGCGGCGTGCTATTTCAAGGTTTGACAGGCGCGCCTGAATTTTTTCTAGCTCTTTTCCCTTTTCTGAATCAAAAATATCAACCGTTGTCTTTGTGATTTTTATCGACTTCCTGCGACCAGCGTTAATCACTTGGTCATCTATAACGATGGTTCGCTGTATGCACTTCAATAAATCACCAGTTGCGAGCGGCGAGCGTTCCGTCTTGTGTATGCGAGTTACGCCTTCTCGGATTGGAAACGATTTATTTCCCGGCAACAGCAGTGGCGATTTTCCTGCAATCCCATTTGCCTGACCTTGCGGCGCTGGTGGCGGATTCAAAATTAGGTTGGTGAGAATCCCACTGGGTGACAGTTGCAAGGAAGGGGGAGTGTGTGAGGTATTAGTTCCGGCAGTGCCAGTCTCACCCCACATCGGCGGCGTATAGGGCAACGATAGCAGCGCCGATTGCCCATTTTGCGTAACTTGAACTTCGTTTCTTCCCGCGACCGACACGATCATCGTATAAGGCGACACCTTGGAAAGCTCGGTCTGAATCGAATTGATTTTATCGCCCGCTGAGGTCAGGCCAGTTTGATTTTCTGCATCGGCTAGGAACACATAGCCATAGCGCAGAACTTCCGGCAAAGTCTTGTTCAACACCTTTGCTTGCAACCGATGATGTACGCGCAGAATGCGCCCGACGACTTGAATACCGAAGTCGGTATCCCTCGCACCACGTAACGAGACCAGCGTGAAAGCACGTGGCGCATCAAATCCAAGAGCCACAGCTACTTTAAAGATCAGCACCTCCTTCGTTTCATCTTTCGCCACAACCAGCAAATCATCATTTGGGTCTTTAGAAGTGTACGAAGCAATCCGACCACTCGGTACTGTAGTGGTCAAGTAATTTCGGACACAACGATAGGTTTTTTTGCTGCCCTGTTCCGCTCAAAGACGGAGGGTGACAGATTGCCCAATACTGAGTGTATGCGA
>CAIRGS010000236.1 GCA_903878125.1 uncultured Nitrosomonadales bacterium
GACATCGGCTGCACGGGTGATGAGGTCGTCGCTTAATCCAACCGCCACCGCCGCCAGTGTACCCATAGTGCAGGGGCAAATCACCATCGCGTCGCCAGGGTTAGAGCCTGAGGCCATGGGCGCGAACCAGTCATCGCGCCCAAACACGCGCAGCTCGCCGCTCACTTTGCCGAGTCGTTCCGCCAAGATTTTTTCTGCATCTTGCGGACGATTGGGTAACACGAAATCCAGCTCTTGTTTGGCGACAATTTGTGCCGCTTGCGAATAAACTAAATGAACGCGCTGACCGCTTTGGAGCAGGCACTCAAGCAGTCGCATGGCGTAAGGCAAGCCGGATGCACCGGTTAGGGCGAGTACGATAGTTTTCATGTGCTTTTCAACCAGTCAATTTTGGTGCTTCGAGCTCAGTGTGCGGTACATTTAAATAGTGTGTCGCGATCAAGCCATTTACTGTACCGAACAGCAGTGCTGCTGTGGCAAAAATAGGGATCAGATACGCCAGCCCGGTGTGCGGAATAAGCCAGAAATACACCAACAATAATTGGCCCGCAATATGAGCAAATGCCCCGAAGATACTGTGGGTGACCGGGCCAAACCAGCGCGTCGGCAAAAACTGGCTGACGGCCAGTATGGCGATGCTGCATAGCGCACCGCTTAGGCTGAGAAAAAATCCAGGTGTTAGAAAACTTCCCATAAGCAAGCTGCCCGCTAGCACGCGCAACAACGATACCCATGCTGCCATGCGCCAACCGTAGCGTGTCAGCACGATAAGAGTAACAATGTTAGCCAAACCAGGTTTTACGCCGGGCAATGGCGAGGGAATGGCTGCTTCCAGCATTGACAGGCCAAGCGCCAATGCCGCCATGCGCGCGATGTGGTGATCCACTGCGGTAGTTGCAAGTTTAATAGTTAAGGCTGTCATAACGCTTGCCCCTGCCACTCAATTCAACGCTGATTTGGTTGGGCAGGCAGATAGCAATTTCGCCTGCCTGCTTCAGCCAGCCCTGATGCACGCAATATTGGCGCGGGCTAGGATCGGCGGCGATGCGCGCCTGCCGGTTGTGTATGTCAATTCGGCTAATACCGAGCGGGCCGGGCACAGAAATTATTTGGTTACGCGATAGCGGCACTTCACTAAATATTTTGCCGCCGCTGCGAATGATCGCCTTGTCCGCTACGCCGCCTTGCCATAGTGTGACGGTAATCCATGTAATGCAGAGCACACCGAGCAACAGCACCATCCAATCGCCAATCTTTATGGATGATAATGGCAACATGATTATTGATCGTGAATAGCAATGCTAAGCAACATTCCGTCATTTTTGCACTGAAGGACATTCAGTGGGTATAAATCAAAGTTCCTCTGAGAAGATTGGATTTGCTCCTGTATGGAAATGACGGTTACTGTAATGAAATTTGTCATAAATTATACAAAAATCAATATGTGTTACCGAGTTCGCGGTGACGCAGCAGAACTTGCTGTTGCAACTTAAAACAACTTGCAAGCTTTTCCACCAAGTACACCGAGCGATGTTGACCACCTGTGCAACCGAGGGCGACGGTGAGATAGCTGCGGTTATCAGCGATGAAGCAGGGCAGCCACCGATCGACAAAACTGCGGATGTCTTCGCACATATTTTGTACATTTTGGTTGCATTCGAGAAATTCAACCACCGCCGCATCGCGTCC
>CAIRGS010000237.1 GCA_903878125.1 uncultured Nitrosomonadales bacterium
ACCAATTTGCTCGCATGGTTGGGTATTGTTGGCGGCGACAGAGACTAAGCATTCATCTCCGCTTCAATAGAAAAAGGCACCTGCGGGTGCCTTTTTCTTTGCCCTAATATGCTAACTTCTCACACGATCAAAGACTGATGCGGGTTTAGATTGATGTTGCCTAAAGCCCTAGGGATTTGATAGTGCTCATTCCCGAAAAAATCTTGCATTTAGTATTCGTTCGATTACAATTAAGGTATGTACACGGTTAAAGAAACACCAGAATTCCAAGATTGGCTTGACGGCATTCGCGATCTCAAGACAAGAATCCGACTAGCCAAACGCCTAGTAAAGGTACGGAACGGTACCATGGGGGATATAGAGCCGGTAGGTGATGGAATAAGTGAAATGCGTGAGCACTTTGGGCCTGGATGGCGAATGTATTACATAAAGCAAGGGAAAGTCATTATTGTGATGTTAGGTGGCGGAGATAAATCAAGCCAAACAGCAGACATTAAGGCAGTTAAGAGAATGCTAAAAAAGTTGGAGGAATCATGAAAGCCGTTAAAGAGATAAAGAAAACCAAGATCGATACACTGCCAAATTTTGATATGGCGCGCTATTTAAATAGCGATAAAGCGATTACGGAATACCTGAACCAGGTGCTAGAAGAAGGTGATGATGCATTATTAGCGGAGGCTCTTGGAGATATTGCCAGAGCGAAAGGCATGGCGCAAATCGCCCAAACTACAGGCATTACCCGTGAGGCACTTTATAAGGCGCTAAGACCAAATGCTAAGCCCCGTTTTGATACCATCAGCAAGGTTATCGGGGCTCTAGGCATCAAATTGGTTGCACAAAGAATTTAAATTTCTTCGGTCTTCCCTTTTCCTTGCTCACTCTAACCCTTCTACTCTTTTCGCATTCCTTCATTCCAACTCTATATCCTTAACTACTAGCAAGATCAAAGACTGCAATAGATTCCACATGTGAGGTATGGGGGAACATATTGATAATGCCTGCACTAGCGAGGCCATAGCCCGCTTGATGACACAAAATATCCGCATCTCTCGCTAAGGTTTTTGGATTGCAGGAGACGTAAACAATACGTTTTGGTGGCAGCTCACTGCCCTGCTGATGCAGTTTTGCCAATGACTGACATATCTCCATAGCCCCTTCACGGGGTGGATCCATCAACCAGCGCTCCGCTTTTTCCCATGAGGCAATCGTTTCTGGTGTGACTTCAAATAAATTGCTTTGCATAAAGCTCACCGTCTCGACCAACTGATTGTGTAGGGCATTTTCTTTAGCCCGAGTCGTTAGGCTTTCTAATCCCTCAATACCCAAGACAGTCCTTGCTCTTCTGGCTAGCGGTAATGTGAAATTACCAATACCGCAAAATAAATCAAGCACGCGATCGCCTGCTTGAACGTCTAAGAGGCGAATCGCTCTACTGACCAAAGTACGATTCATCATGTGATTGACTTGCGTAAAGTCCGCCGGCTTAAAGGGCATCTCCACCTCAAACTCCGGTAATCGGTAGCAAAGCTTGCCGGTTAGTGGATAGAACGGCGCAACCGTTTCGATACCCTTGGGTTGCAGCCAAATCCAAACCTGATGCGCGTCAGAAAAATCTCTGAGGAGCTGCTCATCAGTCAATGTGAGGGGCAATAGATTTCGGAATACCAAGGCGGTTACGGGTTTTGTTTTTCTAGGATCATCTGAATTTGGATCCTCGGGTTCACCTACGGCAACTTCAATTTGGGGCATGCGATCGACTATGGATAAGCCCATGACTAACTGACGCAACTCTGGAAGTAGATTAGAGACGTGCTTGGGCAAAATTTCACAAGCAGTCATATCCGCAACATAAGCACTTTTACCCTCATGAAAGCCAATTAAAACCGTGCCTTTTTTAATAGAGCGATTGACTGCACTTAAACGCGCACGATGACGGTACTCCCATGCTGGCCCACCCATGGGGCGGAGAATTTCTTCAGGGACAACTTTGGCGATGTGCTTGAGGTCATCCTCTAGAACGCGCTGCTTCATGGCCACCTGCGCCCGAACATCTAGATGCTGCATCGTGCAACCACCACAGATGCCAAAAGCCTTGCACTGTGGATGCGCTCTAAATACGGCAGGCTTAAGTATGTCGAGTACCTTGGCCTTACTAAAGCGGGCCTTATCTCGAGTGACAACGTAGGTTACCAATTCTGTTGGTAGCGCGCCTTGAATAAAAATCACTTTGCCACCTTGCCCTTGAGCAAGCTCGTCTTCATTGGGTGTTAAGCGGGCAATGCCTTGGGCATCAAGATCAAGAGATTCAACTCGTACTGGCTCAGTCACAACGATATGGACTGGCTTTTCACCTCTACGCATCCGCAGAAAAGCCTAATAGATATTCTTGCCATTGGGCGCCATGGGGCTCTTTAGATTCTTTTTCTAAGTAGGCTTTTACAAAAGTAATTTCTGCTTGGTACTCTTCTAAAGAAAAACCACCACGCATCAACTGAAAGCGACAATACATGAGATAAGTGTTGACTACATCGGTCTCACAATAGCGACGAATCTCATCAACCCTGCCATCTTGATATGCTGGCCATACTTGACTGCCATCCATTCCCATCTTGCCAGGAAATCCGCAAAGCTTTGCCAAGCCATCTAAGGGTGCATTTGCTCTGCCATTAAATTTAGCCAAGAGATCCATCATGTCTAGATGGCGCATGTGATAACGGCTAATGTAGTTATTCCATTTGAATTCACGGCTATCGTTTTCTTGACTCTCGCCCATTTCCCAATAACGTGGCGCTTGTACGTGATTAGCTAAGGCGCGGTAATGCAGAACCGGTAAATCAAAACCACTGCCATTCCAAGATACTAGCTGAGGAGTATATTTTTCTATGAGCTC
>CAIRGS010000238.1 GCA_903878125.1 uncultured Nitrosomonadales bacterium
GCTGCACGTATTCAAGAGTTGAAGCAGCGCGGCAAGCTGATTGATACCGTTCGCGTAGGACGCCCAACCGATTGCGGCAAGGTTCACTGTGTCGCTCTTTATGTCCTGTTGCCGGGGGAGGGTTGCGATGACTAACCTAGTGAAGGCTGAATTTGACGATATTGCCGTGACCTTTACCGAAGAAGCTTGGTTCAACGCGACCGAGGTTGCCGATAAACACAAAAGGCGGGTAACCGACTGGCTAAATAACAATGAAACGCAGGATTATCTCACTGCGCTTGCGGAAATTCTAAAAGTGCCTAAAGAGCACCTTTTAAAAACCCGGCGTGGACGGTACGGCGGAACATGGATGCATCCCCGGTTGGCGGTTGCTTTTGCCAGATGGCTGGATGTCCGTTTCGGCGTTTGGTGCGACGACCAGATTTTCCAGATTTTGTCTGGCCAGCATATTCACTATGACTGGAAGAAGTTGCGCCACGAAGCAACGGCCAGCTACAAGGTCATGGGGCAGATATTGCAATTGACGCTCAAGCGGTTGGGAAAGTCTTGCTCCTCGCACCATTTCATCAACGAAGCACGGATGATTAATTGGGTGTTGATGGGCAAGTTTGGGAAGATCGACCGGGACGGACTCAGCTCCGGCGATCTTGATTTACTCGCCAAGCTGGAGAACATGGACACGGTGTTGATTGGATGTGGCGCAATCTACGGCGACCGGAAGAAAGAGCTTGAACAGTTCGCCAGTGAGCAGCGCAATAGAGCACCCACAAGCGGCCTGCAATCGGCTGTCTTGCCTTGGCGTAAGGTTGCACCTTGCTGTGCTCTCGGCAAGCAAGCCATAGAACCTGCATCGATTCTTGATGTAACTGACGGGCAGTTAACTGATGGCTAAAAGCCGATATAAAAACGCGAAAGATAAGCGCGATGGTGAAAGCCATATTGGTGTTCCTCATTGCGTGTTGAATGGTGCGGCGTACCTTGGCTTGAATGCTTATGCGCGCATGTTGTTGTGGGACTTGGCCGCTCAGTATCGCGGCGACAACAACGGCGATATGTGCGCGGCATGGAAGCTGATGCAGCCACGCGGCTGGAAGTCGGAAGAAACACTGGGCAAAGCCAAGCGACATTTATTGGAAGTTGGCTTGATCGTGGAAACACGGAAAGGCGCGCGACCAAACAAATGCAGCCTGTTTGCTTTGACGTGGTATGCGCTGGATGTCTGCAAAGGCAAGCTGGATATTTCCCCACAAGCTTTTCCGCGTGGCGCATACAAACTGAAAGACCGCCCGCCCGTGATGGTTTCAAGTGGCAGAGAAATTACATCGCTTAATACGGCAGGCGTAGTCAAGTGCGCAGGATAGCTACGGCAGGCGTAGTAAGGAAACCAGAAAAGCACCTTCACTACTACGGCAGGCGTCGCTATGCGGACAGTTTTTTCAGTCTCTCTACTACGGCAGGCGTAGTGCTCTATAGAATTACCATCTACCCCTTGCTTCTTGTTGGGTATGTGGTTTGCAGTAACGAACCAAACTGAGAAAGGTTGGAGTATGACAATTAAAAAAACCAAGGTAAAAGCGAAAGACCCTGTAAAGACCGACAAAGTGAAAACCGAACACATAGCAAAGGTGGCATTGATGCCGTCCGCTAATGCGGCGGCGGTTGTTGCCGAATATGCAAAAGCATTTGGCGAGCAAGATGTACAAACCCTGATGGAACAGCTACGCACCACATTCGAGCAAGTGAATAATGGCGATTTGCAACACTGTGAAGCCATGCTGGTAGGGCAAGCGCATGCCCTGCAATCCATTTTCATGAGCTTGGCTCGGCGGGCAGCTAATCAGGAATATTTGAAACAGTACGAATCTTATTTACGCATGGCACTAAAAGCACAGAATCAAAGCCGCATGACGTTGGAGACACTGGCCAAGATCAAGAACCCGCCTGTGATATTTGCCAAACAAGCCAACATCAACCAAGGCAACGGCAACCAGCAAGTGAATAACGGCACACCCGCCCCCGCTTCGCGCACGGAGAAAACAATAAATCAGCAAAACGAACTATTAGAGGTACATCATGGCAGCGAGACAATGGACACCCGAACAACGGGCACAGCAATCGGTAAAGATAAGGCAATGGCAACCGTGGGCTAGCTCAACGGGCGCACGGACAGCGGAGGGCAAGGCGATATCATCACGCAATGCATACAAGGGCGGGGAGAGAGCCTTGCTGCGGGAAATGGCTGCATTATTGAATGAGCAACGGGAAGGGTTGAAGCGGGTTTAGATGACGCTGAAAAGATAGCCGCTAGCGGAGGGACTGGCGGCTTTTATGGCATAGGTGGCTTTGCCATTATCTTCTGTATTTTTTAACGCACTCATTCGCACCCTTTGAAATTTTTCTGCTGACAGTCACTTGCCATCTTCTGTGCTTGGGCGATTTGCTGAGGGGTCATTTTACTTGCAACGATGTCACGATATTTCACCCTATTTGCATCACCCGATGCAGCGCCAAGATTGAGCCACATGTGTGCGCGAACATAGTCCTGCGCAACGCCTTGTCCGTTGTCATACATCATGCCAAGATTGTGTTGCGCACTTGCTTTCCCCTGTATTGCCGCTAACCGATACCACTTGACCGCTTCTACGTAATTCTGCGCAACGCCTTGTCCGTTGTCATACATCACACCAAGATTTAATTGCGCACTTGCAAACCCCTGCGCTGCCGCTAGTCGATACCACTTTGCAGCTTCTGCGTAGTCCTGTTTAACGCCTTGACCGGTGTCATACATATAGCCAAGATCGTATTGTGCCCCCGCATTTTCTTGCGCTGCTGCCAGTCGATACCACTTCATTGCTTCTGTATAGTTTTGCTCAACACCTTGACCCTCGTGATACATATCGCCAAGATTCTTTTGCGCACTTGCAAACCCCTGCGCTGCCGCTAGTCGATACCACTTCACTGCTTCTGCGTAGTCCTGTTTAACGCCTTGACCGGTGTCATACATATAGCCGAGACTGAATTGCGCACTTGCAAATCCCTGCGCTGCTGAAAGCCGATACAACTTCAATGCTTCTGCATAGTCCTGTGTAACGCCTTGACCGTAGTCATACATCACACCGAGATTGAATTGCGCGATATCTACCCCCTGCACTGCTGATAGTCGATACCACTTCAATGCTTCTGCGTATTCCGGGGCAACGCCTTTTCCGTTTTTATGCATCGAGCCAAGATTGTTTTGCGCAATTGCATGCCCCTGCGCTGCCGCAAGCCGATACCACTTCAATGCTTCTACATAGTCCTGCGTAACGCCTTGACCGTAGTAATATTTATTGCCAAGATTGTATTGTGCCTCCGCATCGCCCTGGGCTGCTTCGAGTCGCGCCCTTTTAACTCCGTTTTCAAAATCATTCGCCTTATTATCAGCAATGGCATTGTCGACCTGTTTTTTCTCGGCATCCTGCTCTTGCCCATTGAACTTGTCGTCCTTGAATTCGCCGACGTACATAGTGCCGTCGGATAGCATAAGGGTGCCTTGGCCGTTGAATTTGCCATCCTTGAACTCACCGACATATTTAGCGCCAGAGCTGTATGTATACTCTCCAAAACAATTCGTCCAAGTTGCAGTCTCGTATGTCCCGGGACAGGACGGTAATCGGTCATACTGCACGACTGGACTAAATTTGAGATGCAAATCACGAAACATGTCGAATAACGTTATATCCGGCGGCACGGGTAATGGCTGCGCTTTCTTGATAGCGAGTGCCACCGCGCTGTCATATGCCGCGCTTCCACTTGGCTTAACCAATTTTGCATTTATCACCATGCCATCAGGCATTAGCGTCACTTCAAATTCCGCAATCGCATTGGATGGTATATCCGCCAGCATCACGATATTGCGACGTATTTTTGCGATGATTTTGCTCTTATATTCGATCACCTTTTTTTGTTCAGCACGCGCTCGCTCCTGCTCAGCTTTCTCCAATTCAGCCTTGAGGTTGAGACGTAGCTGGGCAACGATATTTGCTTGCTCGACACGAACTCGCTCAAGTTCAGCCTGTGCCTTCTGTTCTTCAATCACCTTCTGTTCCGCCAACGCCTTTTCCTCAGCCTGCGCTTTCTTCTCGGCTAGTGCTTTCCGCTTCGCCTCAGCTCTTTGTTCCGCCAAGGACTTCTGCTCAGCCTCAGCCTCAGCTCTTCGTTCCGCATTGATACTGCGCGTGACTAATTCTGTCACCCATTCAACGGGAACAGCGAAATTGAGGCTTTGCCCTTCTTTAAAAAAAAAGGTAGTCAATCCCACTAACGTGCCGTTCTCATCGAATAGCCCGCCACCGCTGGAGCCAGGAGAGATTGCTGCGTTAGTCTGAATGATATGGCCGCCTTCAAACTCGCGCAGGCTGGAGACGATGCCGTCCGAGAGTGTAAGTTCGAGGCCTTTAGGGGCACCGATTGCAAAGACCTTCGCGCCAACATAGAGCATTTTAGTGCTGCCGAGCACGACTGCCGGTGCGCTAAGTCCTACGATGAAAAGTGAACATACATCCCGATCCAAGTCAGAAAATTGCAGGAGAGCAGGAAACTTATTTTTGTTGCTGCGTACCTTGAGTTGGCTGGCATCTTTGACGACGTGGCAGTTGGTTACTACACTTCCGTTTGGCAGTACGACGCCACTACCCAATCCGGCAATCTCTCCTTTATCGTTGATGTTTTCCACGACGACCGTACTCCTTGAGGCCTGTTCGTAAATTTCGCCAGCAGTTTTGGCGTGGGCAGTGAAAGCCACAGAGAGGAGAACAACGGTAAACGCGGCATGTCGAAACGAGAGGCTCATTCGTTGATTCTCCCGTAGCATGGGTTCGATTGGTTGGAGTAAAGGGCAGGCTTGAACATGAATGGCTCGCCCTCTAAATATTTAACGCCTTGTGTGCGTTAAGAAATAAATGGGCAAGTATTGACACAACGTTAGGCCGGATGCGTGATGTCAATACTTGCCCCGATACTGCTGTCACTTCTTTAGCTCTACCATTTATGAGGGCAACTCTGTTAACAGAGTTTTAAAGTTTCTCAAGAAGTTGCTGCTTCTTTTTTTGAAACTCATCTTCGGTAATTACGTCATCTTTCCTAAGAGCTTGCAGGTCTCGCAATTTTTGAGACGTAGTTCCATTTATTGGTGTCGGTGTTTCAGATACCGTAATAGTTGGAACGGGCGCTCTTAATTCTGGAGCTTTTAACAGGGCATTTTGCATTTTTGATAATGCATCAACTGAAGCCCTTCTTCCAGCAATTCCTTGGTTTCCAAAAAATTCACCAAATTCAGCTTTTCCATCACCACTAACAGATAGGCTTGTCAGATTATTACCTGTTGAATCGCTAACTTTCGATGTTAAATTTACACCAAACCATGTAGGTGGCCAAGTAAATGAGCTTGGTGAGGATGAGTTTGTTGAGATATCCAATAAAATCAAATAATCGATTGAATTTTTGCTGATTTCTGAATCATTGCCAGATTTAAGTGCCGTGACACTTTTGAATACATTGCCAAGCATTTCAACAAATGCCGCTTCAATATCATTGTAAGGATTGTACCTTACACGATCCCCTCCACCGCCAGGTGTAATAACTTCCTTTTCTCTTGAGCTAGGCGCGAAATAGTAGCCAACATTTTTTGAAATTTTATCCACACCATTGCCGCGATTACTCATTGGGACATCTGGGCTTATAGTTATTTGGTGAGCACATCCAGTAATAGCCGCAATGAATACAAAAGTAAAAAACATCTTAAAATATTGCATTTAATTTCCTTTTTTTGGGCTGTGGGAAATCTTTAAGTGTGTGTGGTTTTCATTTGGAACTAAATTACAGGCTTAGAGTTTTTTCAAGAAGCCGCTGCTCCTTATTTTTGAAACTCATTTTAGATGATTACATCATTTATCATTCATCCTAAGAGCCTGCAATATAGTGTACCCTGTTTTCCGGCCAGTAAATTAAGAGGGTTAGTCTGCTATAAAAAGGTGCGGGTTGTGTAGGCATAAAAAATGAATTTAAAGGGAATCATGAAAAAATTGTCACTCATTCAATGTTTCTTGGCGCTGCCTTTTGTTGCAACCGGTTGCGCATCTATAACAGGCTCACCCAATCAAAATGTTTCCGTGCAAGCTCGTGAACACACCGGTGTGGCGGTAGTTGGTGCATCGTGCGAACTTTCAAACGATGTAGGCAAATGGTTTATAACAACCCCTGGCTCTGTCGGTATTCATAGGTCAAATAAAGACTTACAGGTTTCATGCAAAAAAGATGGTCTTGAGCCTGGTCGAGCGGCAGTGGTATCTGATACCAAAGGATCAATGTTTGGCAACATACTTTTTGGTGGAGGTATTGGTGCAATCGTTGATCACAACAACGGATCTGCATACGAATATCCTACTGTCATCGACATTCTCATGGGGAGCTTCACAAAAATTGAAACTCCAAAGAACCAGTCAAGTCAGCAAGACAAATCTCAGCCTGATCAAACTAATAGTGCCGCTCGACAAGCAACTGCAGATGCACCAGCCAGCAAAATATCTGGCGCACCTACACTAATCTCTCAACAAAAACTTGCAGCCGTTCCAGCTGACACTGTATCTGTTA
>CAIRGS010000239.1 GCA_903878125.1 uncultured Nitrosomonadales bacterium
AAGAAATTAAAACCATCGTTCAGACTAATTTTAATGCGCTAACTATAGAAACAATAGAGCTAATAAAAGGCAGGGGCAACAGCCGAATCTACCAACTTAGTGATCGGCATGGTAAACAATATGCACTTAAAATTTATCCGGATATTCAGACAGATCTTCGCCCGCGATTAGCGACTGAATTTTATACTTGCACTATGCTTAGCAAGGCGCTTTTACCGGTACCTGTAGCCACCGATAGAAGTACAGAACTTAATTGGGGGGTATATGAGTGGATTGATGGAAAACCAATTGCAGACCCTGGGATGGATTTCGTAACACAATCTTTCCAACTTATTAAGCGACTACAATGCGATGTTCAATTGCGCTATCAATTTAAGAACTTCCCGTTAGCTTCAGAAGCATGTTTGTCAGGTGAAGAGATTGTTAGTCAGATTAATAAAAGATTCAACCTGTTGGCTGAGATCCGGGATGCCGATTTGTTGGAGTTTTTAAAGCATGAGTTTTTACCTATTTTAGAATCGGTCAGCATGAGTGCTGAGCTAAAATTAGGGGCTACTTTTTCAACACCTCTATCTGCGAAATATCAAGTATTGAACCCGTCTGATTTTGGTGCACATAATGCGCTTTTAGACAGCGCCAATAAGTATCATTTTTTTGATTTTGAATATTTTGGTTGGGATGACCCCGTTAAATTAACAAGTGACTTTTACTGGCACCCGGGTATGGATTTGAGTGAAGACTTACAAAGTAAGTGGCTAACACTTACCAACGATTTGTTTCAAAAAGATCCCTTATACGCCAAAAGGCTTGTAGCTTATTTGCCTTTATTTGGCCTGCGTTGGTGTTTAATTTTACTTAATGAATTTATACCTGAACGTTTTTCGGGTAGGGCGCATGCCAATATCGCGACAGAAGCTACTTTAGAAAATATTCTTAGTGAGCAACTCCAAAAATCAAAAACTTTAATGCAAGATATAATCGAAATGGTAAATCATGGATCAACGATCAAAGCAGCTTAGGAAATTAATTGTGCGTGGCTTAGAGGGTGGTGGTAGAGGGCATATTGGCTCTTCAATGTCCTTAGTAGAAATTATGCGAGTATTATTTGATTCGTATCTTCGCTACAATCCCTCTGATGCCACATGGTCAGATAGAGATCGGCTTATTCTCAGTAAAGGGCACGGTTGTTTGGCTCTTTATGCCATATTGGCGGATAAAGGGTTTTTTGATCCAGAAGAGCTCGATGGTTTTTGTAAATTTGATTCACGCCTCGGTGGACACCCGGAATTAGGTAAGTTACCCGGGGTGGAAGCTTCTACTGGCGCACTTGGTCATGGGTTACCCATAGCTGTGGGCATGGCGCTTGCAGCAAAAATAAAAAAACAAAGTCATCGTATCGTTGTCATTATGGGCGACGGCGAAATTAATGAAGGTAGTGTGTGGGAGGCGGCAATGTCTGCGTCAAAGCATAAACTAAATAATTTAATCGCTATGGTTGACTACAATAAATTACAGTCCTACGGCCTAACTAAAGAGGTCTTGGATCTTGAGCCATTAGCAGATAAATGGAAGGCTTTTGGATTTGAAGTTGTTGAAGTGGATGGGCACGATATGAAAGCCTTAGAAAATCTTGTGACACGACTCCCTTTAAAAGATAATAAACCAACTGCCGTGATATGTCACACCATTAAAGGGAAAGGCATATCCTTCGCTGAAGGAAAGGCCGAATGGCATCACAAATCCGGCTTAAAACCTCACGACATTTCGGCATTGTACGAATGTCTTTTATAAAAGATAAACTTTGTGCGTAAAGCTGCCTTAGATTGTGTTTATGATCTTGCTAAGCAAGATGAAAGAATTGTATTTATTGGGTCTGATTTAGGTCCTGGCGTTCTCGACGCCATGAAAAACGAGATTCCTGAACGTTTTTTCATGGAAGGCATCAGTGAACAGCATGTGATTGGTATGTCAGCTGGGTTGTCAATGGAAGGCTTTATTCCTTATGTCAATACCATCGCCACCTTCCTCACCCGGCGCTGTTATGAGCAAATTGCTTTGGATCTATGTCTTCAGGATTTACCCGTGCGCCTCATCGCCAGTGGCGGTGGTATTGTTTATGCGCCCTTAGGTCCGACTCACTTAGCGGTGGAAGATATTGCAATTATGCGTGTCTTGCCCAACATGACTGTTGTGGCGCCGTGCGATGCAGACGAGATGCGCCGACTTATGGCACAAACGTTAGATTGGCCTCATCCAATTTATATACGACTGGGAAAAGGCGGTGATGCTATCGTCAGTCGCGAAGTTCATGGCTTTGAAATAGGTAAGGCTATTCTGTTGCAAATGCCTGGTACTGGCTTGTTTATCACCACCGGTGTAATGACGCAATTAGCCCTTCAGGCCGTAGATCAACTCGAGAAAGAAGGCCTGACTTGTGGCGTGTTACATATGCATACGGTCAAGCCCCTCGATCATGCGGCACTCAGTCATTGGCTACCAAGAGTTGACGGTGTGGTTACTGTTGAAGAACATACCCGCATCGGCGGACTTGGCAGCGCCATACTTGAATTTTGTAACGACGAAATGCCGGCGCAGGCAGCCAAGATTGCTAGAATAGGTACCCCTGATCGCTTTGCTGAGCAATATGGTAGCCAGAACTCATTGCTTTCTCATTGGGAAATTACTGTTGATGCGTTGTGCAATGCCATGCGTAAGAAACTTCAGAAAACCTAATCATGTTCTTGAGTCCATTAGAACAACAGGTTTCAGATGAGTACCTGACGCAAGGCTACATTATTCGTCCAGTAGCTGATCTTGAGGCCCTTGCATGGATGCGCGATCAATTTACCAGTTTAATAGCCGATGCGCTTAGAGTTGAGGTGACTGGCAATCCTGAAGATATTCTGAATCAGATTCACCAAAAAGTATCAGTAGCAGAACTCAATAACTTCCGCCTAAAGATTATCCAGGGTTTTAATGCTATCGAGCAATTTCGTGAGATGTATTTCCGGGTTGCCCGACCCTACCTGGAAACCCTAGTTGGTAACGAACTGGCCATGCAGCTACGAATCAATTTAAGCATCCAACTTCCAGGGGATGAAAGTTCTTTACTGCCAGTACATGCTGATACTTGGTCGGGTGACTCTCCTTTTGAAGTGGTACTCTGGCTGCCTTTGGTGGACTGCTACGCTACTAAGGCTATGTACCTATTGCCACCGCAACAGTCTGCAGAGCTAAGCCAGCAGTTTACTGAACGAGCCGGAAACAGCAGCGAGAACCTCTACCAGGCAATCAAGAATGACATTCGCTGGCTGGAAGTACACTACGGAGAAATACTCATTTTTAATCAGGCGCTACCCCATGGCAATCGGGTCAACGAGGAATCTGAGACTCGTTGGTCGATGAACTGTCGTTTCAAAGGGGTATTCACTCCCTATGGTGACAAGAAAATCGGTGAATTCTTCGAGCCCATCACATTGCGAGCAGCTTCTAAGACCGGAATGACCTATCAACTTCCAAGTACGTCATGAAAAAGGTTCGTGGTTATATTTTCAGCCGGCCTTTTCTGGGGGAGCGTGTACCGCAGCATGTCCAGAACTTGGTGATTCGTGATTACTGTGAGCGCAATCACTTGCACTACCTGCTAAGCGCTGCTGAATACGCTATGAGAAGCTGTCACTTAATACTTGCGCAAGTACTAAGCGAGTTACCTGAAGTCGATGGCATCGTTGCCTACAGCATGTTTCAACTGCCTGAAGATGCTGCGCAACGCAAGCAGGTATGCGCTCAGATATTGAGTCAGCAGAAAACGCTGCATTTTGCGGCAGAAGGACTTCTGATAAGCACCTCTCAAGAATACGAACGAATCGAGACTTTATGGCGGATCCGTCAAACATTGCCGCACTGCGCTCAAATTTATGCATAGACGCAGAAAAACTATGTCTACTTACTTATATGCGTTCAAGTTTCTTCGTTTCAGGAACCCCTCCCTGTGCAGCAGTCACCAATACACCACTAGCGCCAAGAATCTGGCGATACACGAGTACCTATCGTTTGACCAAGATCGCTCATATCTTTTTTAGAAAAGACACATTAACATGGGGCAACTTCGAAATTTCGTAACATCTTTGCATCAAGCAACCAAGCGCGATTACCTTGCACGTATGGTGGACGACAAAGTGCGATGCATGAAAGTCGCCAAACAGTATGGTACGGATTATTGGGATGGTGATCGCAGTTATGGCTATGGCGGGTACAAGTATATGCCTGGCCGTTGGAAACCCATTGCCGAGGCGCTAATTCGAACCTATAACTTGGGCGCTGGTTCCAAGGTGCTTGATGTGGGCTGTGGTAAAGGCTTCCTGCTGCATGAGATGCTATTGCTGGAGCCGGAACTGCAGGTGTGCGGTTTTGATATTTCAGTCTACGGTATAAACTGTGCCAGTGACTTGGTGAAGCCCCATCTGTTTTTGCATCAGGCGCAAATAACCTATCCCTACGCCGATCAGGAATTTGATTTGGTGATCTCTCTGGGCACCCTGCACAATCTGAGGCTGTTCGACCTGAAGACTACGCTCACCGAGATTGAACGCGTCGGACAGCATGCTTACGTGATGGTCGAGAGCTACCGCAACGAGCAGGAGATGTTTAATCTTGAATGCTGGGCGCTTACTGCTGAGTCATTGTTCGATTCTGCCGAGTGGATTTGGCTGTATCAGCAGTTTGGTTATAGTGGAGATTATGAGTTTATCTATTTTGAATCATAAATGTCCGGATATTTAATTAAATAGATTCAATTGGTTACTGTCTTGATCATTTTGCATTTGTGTCTCCATATTTTTAAGTAATTGATCGAGTGTCGTTTTCTCAAAAAGAGTGAGGCTTAAAATCTGTAGGATTGTGTAAAGTGAATCATTGGTATTGAGTCATTTTTTGACGGTGGCGACCACGACGTAGACCATGATGGCTAGCCAAATTTATGTCTTGACTGCGTTCTCGGTGGTGCCGTAAAACTTCTTGATCCGAAGATGTTGTTTTATCCATTTGAAGAACAGCTCGACTTGCCAGCGACATCGATAAAGCTGAGTGATGGTCAAGGCAGGCAAGTCGAAGTTGTTGGTTAGAAACACCAGATGCCTATCGTGTTCGGCATCGTAGAATTTGATGCGTCGCAAATGTTGCGGGCAGTCCTTGCATGCCTTCGGAGCGGTTAACGAAATGGTCTGGTCGCAACGCAATCCCGTGGTTTTGTCCACGCCACGCGAGTAAACGCGATGAAAGAGTAGATTGGATTTGCCACGGGTCACGAAGAATGCCTGTGCTTGATGCAAAGTGAACCAGCGAGCGAAATCGGTGAAACCCCGATCCATGGAAGCCTGCTCAAAATCGCAGTTTTTTAAATGCGCTAATTGCCAGCAAACCGGAATTCTGACTTGATGATGCCAAAGCCAAAAAAAATAATCATTCTCGGCCATTCCGGTTTTATCGGATCGCACCTGAAGTGCCTGATTTCAAAATCAGAAAATTGGAGTATCGCAGGACACTCCTTGCCGGATGTTGACCTCACCAATCCAGAGCATGCTTCCCGGCTAATACCTCTCTTTACCGCCGACAGCATTTTGGTGTTGGCCGCAGCTGTCAAACGACAGTTCGGGGACACGCTGGAGGCTTTCCTGCATAATATGGCGATCGTCGAAAATATTTGCCATTTATTGGAAACACATCCGGTCAAACGGGTTATTTTTATGAGTTCCTCCGCAGTCTATGGTGAAGAAACAGAAAGCACCTGCATCAACGAACAGACGCCAGTCAACCCGACATCCTATTACGGAATCAACAAATACACCGCCGAATGCCTGTTGAAAAAAGCTTGCGCAACAAAGCAACAAACCTCACTGGTTTGCCTTCGCCCCCCGCTGGTTTATGGGCCGAATGATCAGAGTCGCACATACGGACCTTCCGGTTTTTCTACGGCAGCACTGGAAGGCACGCCCATAACTCTCTGGGGCGACGGAACAGAATTGCGGGAGTTTATTTATATTGAAGACCTGTGTCGTTTGATTGAATTCCTTGCCGATCATGAGTTTGAAGGCAAGCTCAATGTAGTGAGCGGCACTTCTTATTGTTTTGCTGATGTCATAGCCATCTTGAAAGAAAAATTGCCAAGCCTTGAGGTTAATACCCGACCCCGCAGCAAGCAAAAGGCGGATAATGCTTTCGATTCCCGTAAAATAAAGTCGTTATTACCAGCCGATTTCCAATTTACTTCCCTGGAAGATGGCTTGGTTCGAATTCTTAACCAGAATTGAACTGTCCCTATGAGAATAGTCCAGCATGAAGTCACTGAATCATCTGATAATCTGCTGATTGACCTCGGGCACCAACCAGTTTCCAACCGGTTCCTGCCTGTGGATAGCTTGACTGCGGCACCCAGCTTTCCTCTACAATTACTCATCAACCCAGACACCGGATTGGTACATCTAGGCAAAGCATTTCCCCTAGAAGAATTAAAGCCACGCTATGACTGGCTCACTTGCTTTGAACCGGAGGACCATCTGGATGCCATGGCCCTAAAATTGACCCGGCTTCCGGGAATTACCCAAGCATCGGTGTTTGGCGCCTACAGCTTTAAAGATGACTCAACCCTCCGCCGCCTGGAAGGGCTGGGGTATGCAAAAAACTGGCGAATTGACCCCGTACAGGACTTGGGTGTCACAGATCCATGCGCAAATGTTGAAACCTACCAATGCGCCCTGACTCTATCCAAAGCCCAAGAGATTTGCGCTCAACACGGAGCAGCTGATGTACTGATTGTTCGGCATGTCATTGAACATGCCTATAATTTACCGGAATTTATTGCCGCTATCAGAAGCATGGTCAGCCCCGGCGGATATATCGCATGGGAGCTCCCGGACTGCGAACGCGCCCTTGCTGCCGGCGACTGCACCACAATATGGGAAGAGCACACCTTCTATTTCACTAGCTTTACATTTCGGCAGTTATTGCTCGAATCCTGTTTTTCGATTATCCATTATGAATCGGTGCCTTATCCTTTGGAGAATTCTCTTGTGGCAATTGTCCAGGAAGCCCCGGCTGGCAGCAATCCTGCGATTTCAGCCCCACAAGCAGTAGCGAGAGAAATTACTCGCGCACAAAGTTTTGCCCAAACCTTGGTGCACCGCAGGATTGATGTGCGCAAGAAACTGGAAACTATCCGTCTGGAACATGGGGCGATCGCCATATTCGGGGCGGGGCATCTATCCGTAGCTTTTCTTTCGCTTATGCAAGTAGCCGACTTAATCAGTTGCGTTATCGATGAAAATCCCAATAAAAAAGGCTTGCAACTGCCCATAGGCGGCCTTCAGATTGTAGGCTCGGAAGCACTTTATTCAGGTGATGTCAAGGTATGCCTTCTTGGCCTCAATCCACAGAATCAGCCAAAAGTGATAGTCGCACAAAAAAGGTTCATCGAGCAGGGTGGAATTTTTGCCTCAATTTTCCCTGGTAGCGATCTGTATTTGGAGCAAATGCAATGATTAAAGTCCGTAAAGAAAGTGCTGAAGTACTTTATCCAGAAGATGAGGTCGTTGCTGTTACTGCAGTAGATTTGAAAGAATTAAAGCGCCTAGCATTTCTGAACCCGCGTCGAAGAGTACGGCTTTGTACACATCACACCCCCAATGATCGGCTGCATGAAATGTTCATCGTGCATACGCAAGATTGCTATGTTCGTCCACATAAACATCTTGAAAAAGCGGAATCGATGACGATTCTAGAAGGCGAAGTGGATATGGTATTGTTCCGTGAAGACGGATCGATACGCCAAATTATCAAGATGGGCGCCCCTGATTCCGGGAAGGCTTTTTACCAACGACTGCCTGAGGCTATTTATCACACCCTGATAATCCGAACTGAATTTCTGGTCTTTCACGAGAGTACGGAAGGACCATTCTTACGTGAAAACACGGTTTTCCCAGAATGGGCACCCGCTGAACATGGAGAAGCTCCAGAGGCATTTATTGACCGGATTGAATTATTAATCAGAAAAAAATGCGAACACGCATGAGCGAACAAGTTTTAAGACATGACAAACACTGTCGTCTATGTGGCAGCAGCCGTATAGTTACCATATTGCATCTCAACGACACTCCGTTGGAAGATCAATTTGTCAGTCAGGAGAAAAAATCGGTTGTGCAGCCGTCATATCCGCTTGAACTAGCTATCTGTGAGTACTGCGGTTATGTGTTTTTACCCCATATAGTCAACCCCGAGGCAAGCTACGCCGATTATGTCTATGTAAGCGCCCTCACGGTTGGATTGAGAAACCATTACGATCAGTATGCAAAAGAGATCGCCGATAATTTTGGTACGGTAGAAGGCTCTTTGGTGATTGATTTAGGCAGTAATGATGGTTCCATGCTGGCCTCTTTTAAACAGCTGGGCATGAAAGTTGTGGGGGTTGAACCGGCAAACAGTATTGCAACTCAAGCTAATGAATCTGGACTGACGACAATCAATGGTTTCTTCACTGATGAAGTCACCCAGCAAATATTGGACGAGCACGGATCGGCGAGCGTGGTTACGGCGAACTATATGTATGCCAATGTAGACGATGTTATTGGCTTTACAAAAAATGTGGCGAAGCTGCTCGCACCAGATGGCATTTTTGTTGTACAGACGGGCTATCATCCTGAACAAATGAAAATTAAAATGTTTGATTATATCTATCACGAGCATTTCTCTTATTTCACCGTGGAGGTGCTTAAAAAACTTTTCTCCGCTTGTGGAATGGAGCTCATTGATGCGCAAAAGACGGCCCCCAAAGGGGGGTCCATTCGAGTTATAGGACAGTTGAAGAATGGCAAGCGGATCATCGACTCTTCGGTTGAGAGAATCATTACTGAGGAGCAACACGCTGGAATGCGGAAAATTGAAATCTACCAAAAATTTGCTTTAGAGCTTGCTGAGTTGAAAAGACAGCTTCTCGACAGACTTAACCAGTTGAAAAGAGCAGGTAAAAAAATTGCTGGCTTCGGGGCTTCTCACAGCACAACAACGCTCCTTTACCATTTTGAAGCTGCGCCCTTTATTGAATATCTAGTTGATGATAATGAAATAAAACAGGGTCTGTATTCGCCTGGCTATCATCTGCCGGTTTATTCATCACAGAAATTATATGATGATGCTCCCGATTATGTGGTTATTCTCGCTTGGCAACACCAAGACAGCATAACTACAAAGCACCAAAAGTATTTGGCCGGCGGGGGGCACTGGATAATTCCGTTGCCCCAGCTGAACTTGCTGTGATCAAACTAAAAATCAAACTTACCTTAACGGTGGCGGACAATTTTTAATTCCTGTTCCAGAGTTTAATATATGTACAACAAAACAACTCTAATCATTGGCGGAACAAGAGGCATTGGCTCGGTTATTAAACAGGTTTTAGTTGAGAGGGGTGATTGTGTTTATACAGCTTCAAGAAGTGATTTATCTGATGCCAATCATTTCAGGATTGATTTACCAAATAAAATAGAAATAGATGGCTCTATTAAATTAAATTATCTGGTTTTTGCACATCGCTACCGTGGTCAGGAATGGGATGATGACTTCAATGTCACAGTTAAAATGGTTGATATTTTAATTAATCAACTACAAGACTCATTCCTAAATGAAGCCTCTATCATTATCTTAGGTTCCAATGCGGGCCATTTTGTACTTGAGGAGCAATCTGCATCCTACCACGCGTCGCGTGCCGCTTTAGGTGGATTGGTGAAATATTATGCTGCCACATTCGGCCACAAGGGCATTAGATGCAACTCAGTATTACCCACCACAATTATAAAACCAGAGAATGAACATTTTTTTACAGAAAAAAACGACGTCAGAAAGATGATTGAAAAAATTACGCCTCTGCGCCGCATGGGTAACGCTAGAGATGTTGCCAATATGGTGGAGTTTTTATGTAGTGAGAAATCGTCATTCATTACAGGACAATCATTTTTCGTCGACGGTGGTTTGTCTATTATAGGCCAGGAGAGTATAGCTCGTGAATTCAACACACTAAAACAGCACAATGAAAGATAGGCCAGCGTTTGTAGGATTTTATGAATCAAATAATATATCCCCTGTGAGTCAGGATATATCTGATTTAAAACGGCACTTTCAACGTCGCGAATCCCTTTTCCGTTCTTTGGGGCTTGTACCTACCTTTGTTAGAGGCATTAAAGTTTTGGAGTTTGGGCCTGGCAGCGGTCACAATGCCTTGTACACCGCCAGTCTTTTGCCCGAGCAATATGAGTTGGTAGATGGTAATTTGAAAGGGGCGCAGGAAACTCGCGAACGATTGACCAGTTTCACGACTTCACAGACCAAGGTTCATCATGCCTTATTCGATGCATTTCAAACACATACAAGATTTGATCTGATTTGGGCTGAGGGATGCTTGCCGCATCAAAACCAGCCTTTGCTTCTACTAGAGCATGTCGCATCCTTTGCCGTGAGGGGGGGGGTGCTATGCATCACAACTATTAATGGCATTTCCTATTTGTCTGAGACCCTGCGTCGCCTGTTCCGTGACCGTTTCTTTCATACCAGGGGAGATGTCCATGCGCAGGCACACCAACTGGCGACTTATCTACAGCCGCATCTGAAAAATTTGCATGGGATGTCTCGCCCGGTTGAAGACTGGATTTTGGATAACATCGTACAACCCTTGCAGGATCGACGCCTACTTAGCATTCCGGAAGTGATTAATTGCCTGAATGACAAATACGATATGTATGGCTCATCGCCTCGTTTTCTGACCGATTGGCGATGGTATAAAGACATGACAGGTGATAACCTGCGTTTTAATGAATTAGCCTTGGATAGTTATTACCAGAATAACTTGAACCTATTGGACTACCGCTTTGAGTTTTCGAAACATACAGTAGCGTTTGGTCAAAAACTGGAAGATTTTGGTTCGCAGTCGTGGGACTTAATGTGCAAGATTGAGCATGGGGAGGAATTGGCCTGGCAGGATTTTTTTACCTTGATGCAAGGACTGTGCGCCCATATTGAAAAGTTAGCACCCGTGACCGCTGAAGCGATACGCGAGGCTGTAATCTTATTGCAGAGTGGGAAGCCCGACATGAAATTAAAGCAATTTCCTTATTGGTGGGGCCGAGGTCAACAGTATGTTAGTCTGATTAGAAAAAGTGACTAAGCTCTACTGTACGAATATTGTACAGGCTAGAACGGTGATTTTAAAAGCTACAAAATTAAATTACCCTCGGCAAAGTCGGGGGTTTATCTTTGTTAGCCCCTCAAAGGGGCAAAAATATGAAGCGCCTGAAGGCGCTGACTCACATACCTAACTTGAGTTGATCATAATGAGCGTCTTCTTTGTCTTGATTCCTGACGTAAGCCCTGACCATCTCCTCATCGAGTCCAATCATGGTCACACGAGTAACCTCTAGCCCAGAAATTCTCACCCATGAAATTCTTGCTCTTCCCGGCAAATCGTCTTGCTATCGATACCGCACTCTTCCCTTTGATATAGCCAATCACATACGATACCGAGTGTTTCGGCGGAATGCTGATGCAGATATGCACGTGATCCAACATCAAATGCCCTTCCACAATCTGACATTCCTTTTGTTCCGCCAACTCGCGCAATGT
>CAIRGS010000240.1 GCA_903878125.1 uncultured Nitrosomonadales bacterium
AAAAAACTGGACAGAAAACCGATGCGCAAGCGGCGTCCCGCTGCAACTTTTTTCGCGCGCGGCTGCATAAATTGCGGCGCGATCTTCTCCAGCATGGCAGCGACAAATTGCGCATAGTCTATTTGCAATTGCTTGTCGTCAAGGCCTTGGTAGGCCAAGTAAAAATTGCTCCAGCGCAGTTCATCCAATAGCTGCTCGGGCGGGTTGTGAGAAATAAAGTTCGGAATGTTTGCGTGCAGGATTTTCAGGCCGTTAGCGAATCGCTGTCGTGCTTCCAGCAAATCATTCTGATTGCGATATACGGTGGGCAACGATAGCACGGCGCCGAGTGCCGATTTCAGTTCATACGGATTCAGCGTTTGCGCTTGCCGATAGGCCGCCAGAGTGTGCTCGATGCGGCCTTGCTCCCAGAACACGTGGGCAAGTTTGTTGAGTTCCGCGCCATTCTTGCCCGGCTTCATTTGCGCGGCATGGGTGAAACTGGCTTCCGCTTCATCGAGCTTGCCCAGCGCGTGCTGCACAGAGCCGAGATAGCTGTAAGCCTGAACGTGATCCGGCTTCAAGCGTAGCGCATGGTTGAAGCTGGTTTCCGCCTGATTGAGTTGGCCCATATTCATGCAAGCGATGCCCAGGTTGTAATGGGCCAGCGCGTAATCCGGTTTCAGCAGAACGGCTTGTGCAAACTGCTGCTGAGCGTCAGCGAAGTCACCCAGCGCACGAAGCGAGGTGCCCAGGTTGTTATAAGCCCCGTGATAATCCGGCTTGTGACGAATTGCATCGCGGAAATTTGCAGAGGCTTGCTCGAAGCGCTTTTGGTCATGCAGAATAATGCCGATAGTGTTGTAGGCCTCGGCATAATCCGGCTTCACGCGAATTGCATTTTGCAGGCTGGCGATGGCTTCGTCTGGCCGGTGCAGATCTTCCAGCGTGAGTCCGCGCAGAAAATGATTGCGCGGCTCTTGTGGGCTGAGGGCGATGGCTTGATCAAGAGTCGTCAGTGCCTGCTGCAATGAATCGGGGCTATCGGTCATGGCTGAGGGGGATATTCATCGTATTTCGATGCCTTTCTGCTGCAACGCCTGTCGATAGGCTTCTTCCAGATGACGCACATGGTCATCCATGTTGACTAACGGCGAGCCAGCCAAACCGCGCCGGATAGCATCCGTAACACTGGCGTAGAACGTTTGATCGTTAGCGAGGCGTTTGGCGATGTCGATATATTCCTGTTCGTTGCAGGCAATCGTCGCCGTTACGCCGAGGTTCGTCAGTATGCTGAAGCCGGTGCGTTCGCCATGCCGTTCCCCGCGCAGCGTGACCACCGGCACGCCCATGTCGAGCGCTTCCAGCGTGCCATTGACACCGCCAAACGGCAGTGTATCCAGCACCATGTCGACCAGGGTATAGCGCGCCTGATTGTGGGCTTCGTCCTTGCCGGGCGGGATGAAAACGACGCGGGTTGCCGCTATGCCAGCGGCCTTGAGTCGTTGCAGGTAGCCGGCTTTAGTTTCAATGTTGTGCGGCGAGAACGCGAGTACCGCGTTCGGCAATGCTTCCAGCACCCGGCGCCACAATGCGAGACAGCGCGGACTTAGCTTCATCAAGGTGACAAAAGCTCCCAGCACGATAGCGTTCTTTTTTATGCCGAGTTTTGTGCGCTGATAATTTTGCTGGCTGGCTGGCGCGATGTGGCGATATGGAAAGACGCAGCCCTGCATCGGCAACAGGCGTTCCAGCAGATACGCCTGGTTTTCTGTCGTGTCGGCGTATTGATCGGTTAGCTTGAAATCGATGCTATCCAGCCCCACTGC
>CAIRGS010000241.1 GCA_903878125.1 uncultured Nitrosomonadales bacterium
GGAAAATATATGAAGCGTGGAGCAATTGTTATCTATGAATCCACAGTTTACCCTGGAGCTACTGAGGAAATATGCGTTCCGGTTCTAGAGAAGATTTCAGGTATGGAATGGAAAACAGATTTCCACATTGGGTATTCTCCAGAAAGAATCAATCCAGGCGATAAAGAACGCACCCTGACTTCCATTGTAAAGATTGTATCAGGAGATGATAAAGACACTTTGGAGAAAGTAGCCAAGCTTTACGAAACTGTCATCAGTGCCGGTGTACACAGAGCATCCAGCATCAAGGTCGCAGAAGCAGCAAAAGTGATCGAAAATACCCAACGTGACCTGAATATCGCATTAATTAACGAATTGGCCATCATTTTCGATAAGATTGGAATTGACACGCTGCAGGTACTGCAGGCCGCTGGTACCAAATGGAATTTTCTCCCATTTCGCCCTGGGCTGGTCGGTGGGCATTGCATTGGCGTAGATCCATACTATCTTACCCACAAAGCAGATATGATTGGCTATCACCCCCAGGTAATACTGGCTGGGCGCCGAATAAATGATGGAATGGCAAAATTTATTGCGGAAAAAACCGTGAAGGAAATGATCCGGGCCGGCCTCAATGTAAAAGGCTCAAAAGTGAACATACTCGGATTGACGTTCAAAGAAAACTGCCCTGATCTGAGGAACTCGAAGGTCATGGACATCATTCTCGAACTCCGGTCCTACGGTGTAGAAGTTCATGTCCATGATCCTGTGGCAACCATCAAAGACGCTCTTCATGAGTATGGCTTGGAACTTGTTTCTTGGGAAAACCTGCCGCGCGCAGATGCACTTATTGCTGCAGTTTCACACCGTGAATTTCTTGCCAGATCAATTGCCGACTTCCAATCAAAAATAGTTTCAAATGGTTGCTTTATTGATGTTAAATCTCATTTTGATCAGACCGCTCTGCGCGAAGCCGGGCTTAACGTCTGGAGACTTTAAGATATCAGAGTAGCAATAGCAAACACAAAAACACTAAACTTTACTTGATGGCATCCAAACCCCTATATCTCGACGTCGCTTGAATTTGCCTAGCCTTCTGGAAATCTTCCGAAATGTATTGAAATATGACTAGGAGCTTGTCGGACGTCTACAGAGTGAAATGCAACCGAGTCGTAGGTAGCATTCTCCCGTTTCCGGCAGGAGAGTGCGCCCGTGGCAACTAATGCTAAGATTCTTGACGATCCATCATTTCTATCGGTGTTTCTATTGGCTCTCATCCCATAAATCTTTGCTGTTAACATTATGCGGCTGCACAAGTCCAAAATGTTTGTATGCATTGGCGGTCGCTATCCTTCCACGCGATGTACGTTGCAAGTAGCCCTGTTGAATCAAATAAGGCTCCAGCACATCCTCAATGGTATCGCGCTCCTCGCCGATGGCAGCGGCAAGGTTGTCTACGCCTACCGGGCCACCGGTGAACTTTTCTATCACGGTCAGCAATAGTTTTCTATCCATCATGTCCAATCCATGACCATCCACGTCGAGCATGGTCAGCGCGGCATCTGCCACTATGCGCGTAGCTTCGCCCTGCGCCCTTACTTCAGCATAATCGCGCACACGGCGTAGCAAACGATTTGCAATTCGCGGCGTACCGCGTGAACGCTTTGCGATTTCCAGCGCTCCATCGGACGAGATCGGCAATTCCAGTAAACCGGAAGAGCGCGTCACGATGCGCTGCAATTCACTGGTGGTATAAAACTCCAGACGCGCCACGATACCAAAACGGTCGCGCAGGGGGTTGGTCAACATACCGGCGCGAGTGGTTGCTCCAACCAGCGTGAATGGTGGCAAATCCAGCTTCACCGATCGCGCTGCTGGGCCTTCGCCGATCATGATGTCGATCTGATAATCCTCCAGCGCGGGATACAGAATCTCTTCCACCACCGGTGACAGACGATGGATTTCATCGATAAACAGCACATCGTTCGGCTCGAGATTGGTTAACAGGGCAGCGAGGTCACCGGCACGTTCCAAAACCGGTCCGGAAGTATGGCGCATGTTGACGCCCATCTCGCGCGCGATGATATGCGCCAAAGTCGTCTTGCC
>CAIRGS010000242.1 GCA_903878125.1 uncultured Nitrosomonadales bacterium
AGGCGCGGGAAAACTTATCGTGGCGCATGCGCCGCATCCGTTTATGGGGATATTGTCCGAGTGTGTGCATAACTTAAATCCTAAAATTTTTACCTAGCATTGGAACTCTTTCATCATTATGTAATCCGATGCTACAGATGGTGAGATATCACCTCCCGCTTCTCCTCCTTGAGCGGACTGTCTTGACGCAAAAGCGTCGAGGCTTATCGCCCCCGGCTTCCCTTATTAGCCGGGGGCATTTTTTTGTCTGCTACTCGGCAGCAAACCAGCCTGCAATCACCGCCTCGGCCTCATCCATACCGATCTTTTTCAGACTGGAAAACAACTGCACCGAACACAGTGGAAAATGTTCCTCGAGGTGCAATTTAACACGATTCAGCGTCATATTAGCCTGCTGACGGCTGAGTTTGTCTGACTTGGTAAGCAGCACGTGCACTGGCTTGCCAGTGGGCGCAAACCAATCCAGCATTTGCTCATCCAGCTGGGTGAGCGGATGTCGCGCATCCATTATGATGACCAGCCCGCATAACGCCTCCCGTGTCTGTATATACCCGCTCAGCAACTCTTCCCAGTGCGCCCGTATTTCCAGCGGCACTTTGGCATATCCGTAACCCGGCAAATCCACCAAAAAACGACTTTCGCCCAAATCAAAATAGTTTATATGCTGGGTTCGCCCCGGTGTTTTACTGGTGTAAGCCAAGCGAACGTGGTTGGCCAGCGTATTAATGGCACTCGATTTGCCCGCATTGGAACGTCCGGCGAAAGCAACTTCTTTACCGCCATGCAGCGGCAAATCGCGCAAATGATTAACCGTGGTAAAAAATGTAGCGCGCGAAAATAGTCCCATGCTACCAAACTGCGAAAATTTTGCTGGCAATCGCGATGGTCTGCGCAATGTCTGCAGATGTATGCGCTGACGACACGAAACCGGCCTCGAATGCGGAGGGCGCCATGTATATTCCTTCGTCCAGCATGGCATGGAAAAAACGATTGAACGCCTCCTTGTCGCAGGTCATCACTTCGGCATAAGAGGTTGGCGGGGTGGCACGGAAATACAAACCGAACATGCCGCCGATGGATTGGGCGGAAAACTCGACGCCATGCTGTTTGGCAGCCTGTTCCAGACCCTCGGTTAGTTGTCGCGCCAGCGCGCTCAAGTGCTCGTAGAAATTCGGCTGCTGCACCAAATCAAGCGTAGCCAGCCCCGCCGCCACTGCCACCGGATTGCCGGACAGTGTGCCAGCCTGATACACCGCACCGAGCGGTGCCAGGCACTGCATTATGTCGCGCCTCCCCCCGAATGCTGCGGCGGGCAGGCCACCGCCCATCACCTTGCCCAAGGTGACCAGATCCGGCTTGATGCCGTAATGGCCTTGTGCGCCTTGCAGGCTGACGCGGAAGCCCGTCATCACCTCGTCCAGAATAAGCACTGCGCCGTGTTTGGTACACAGCGCACGCAACGCATCCAGAAATTCGCGTTTGGGGATAATCAGGTTCATGTTGCCCGCGACTGGCTCAACAATAACGGCGGCAATCTCGCTGCCCATTGCGGCAAAAGCATGCTCCAGCCCAGCCGCATCGTTATAGTCAAGCACCGTAGTCAGCGCCGCGATTTCTGCTGGGACACCGGAGGAACTCGGCTGGCCGAAAGTCAGTGCGCCGGAGCCCGCTTTGACCAGCAGGCCATCAGAATGGCCGTGATAACAGCCTTCAAATTTAATAATCCGGCTACGCCCGGTAAAGCCGCGTGCCAAACGGATCGCAGTCATGGTGGCTTCGGTACCGGAACTCACCAGCCGCACCATTTCCATACTGGGAAGTAGCTTGCACAACAGCTCGGCCATTTCCAGTTCAGCCGCAGTGGGCGCACCGAAACCCAAACCTTGCGCGGCCGCATCCTGCACTGCCATGACCACGGCGGGATGGCAGTGGCCAACAATCATCGGCCCCCACGAACCGACATAATCGATGTATCGCTTGTCGTCGGCATCCCACACGTATGCGCCCTGGCCGCGTTTAAAAAACAGCGGTGTGCCACCCACCGACTTGAATGCACGTACGGGCGAATTAACCCCGCCTGGAATGACGCGCTGCGATTGTTCAAACAAATATTCGTTGCGTGAGCTCATGGTACAGAGTCCTAATTTGAATCTTGCATAAATGTTGATTTTACCATTGTTCTCAAGATGAGCTTTACAAGATGAAGTTTCACCGTTTATTTCGGTTCACTATATTTGACAGAGTTTCTTGCAAAACACTTGCTTTAAGAAAACATGTTCTGGCTCAAAACTATTCAAGCTTTCGCGTCTGATATACTCCGCGCCGCTTAAGGTGCCAGGCACAGAAATGCGTCTGGTTAAACGGGAAACAGGTGAGGGAATTTAATTCCTGAGGCCTGTGCTGCCCCCGCAACGGTAAGCAGGTGTGGACGTATTGATAACCTGGATGTTTCATAAATTCGCGTCAGCAAGCGCGTAAATTATGGAAAGCCTGAGTTAAGCCACTGTGAGCAATCATGGGAAGGTGATGCGTCTAGTCCTGCAAGCCCGGATACCGGCCTTGAGCACAGGAGCCTCTCAGAGGTTCTTTAGGTCCGGAAATGCTGCGGGTGGCGCATGGACGGCGGGATGGCAAGCCGCATCGGTTAGCCAGCATCTCCTTCCTTCTGCTTGTGCATTTCCTGTGTTTGAACATTCCAACGGGGAACCTTGGAATTCGCTCAGGAAAATCTTAATGAAACATCAAAAACTTGTCGCCGCCATTTTGTGCGCGATTACTTCATCAGCTTACGCAATAACGGAAGACTCTACGCTGGAAACTATCATTGTCACCGGGTCCCGATTCGAAGAGACCTACGCTGACAAGCCTCTTAATGTATCCGTCATTACGCGCGAGGATATCAATAAAAGCAGCGCCCGCACGATACCGGAATTACTTTCGCAGCAAGCCGGAATTTCAGCGCGAGATCTATTTGGCAACAATGGCGCATTAGCCACGGTTGATCTGCGCGGTTTTGGTGCAGCTGCCGGACAAAATACGCTAATTCTGCTGGATGGGCGGCGCATCACTAACGCTGATCTGTCAGGGGTTCAGTGGTCGGCCATCCCATTCGCTTCGATTGAGCGCATTGAGATTATGCGTGGCAGTGGTGCTGTGTTGTACGGTGACGGTGCCACTAACGGCGTAATCAATATCATCACCAAATCACCTACGAAAGCAGGCAGAACGGGGCAAGTCAGTGTAAAGGCGGGTAGTTATGGCTTGGCTGAGGTGCAGGCAAATGCCAATTATTTTTCTGGTAAAGCAGGAATTGACTTTACCGTTAATCAATTATCTTCTGATGGCTACCGTGCGAACAACCGCAACGAGCAAACCAATATGCAGGCAAATTCACGGTGGATGCTGGGCGCAGGCGAGCTCGCCTTGAAAGTTGGGATCGATCGGCAGGACATTCGCTTACCCGGCGCGCGGCTGGTACAACCGAGCGCCGGCATTAACCTGGTGGCGACTGATCCGCGTGGCGCTGCCACCCCGCTGGACTATGCCAGCCGCGATGGCAATCAAGTTGCGTTTGAATGGCAGCAGCGATTTTCTGGTGCGGATGTGAATGTGGGCGTGGCACACCGCACCAAAAATCAAAAATCCTATTATGATTTTAACGGTTTCCCGAATTACCGCGATAGCGATTTGAACGTGACCTCGCTTACACCTCGCATCAAGGTACCGCATTCATTCGGTGGGGATAGCACCCTGGTAGCGGGTATTGATGTGTATCGCTGGAATTATGACTTGAGTGCATCGAACGCTGCGGCAAATATTGGGCAGCCAATTAACCAGGTATCCATGACCCAGCAAAATAGCGCTTGGTATTTACAAAATACGACGCATTTATCAAAAGCAACCTCCCTGTTGGCCGGGGTGCGTAACGAACGAATCTCTATAGACGCGAACGATCTTTACAACGCGGCCGCTCCTGGCGCGTCATTTGGCTCTGCTGCTGCACCGGGTTCATTCAAGGCATCAAAAAATGCTTATGAACTCGGTCTGCGTCATCAACTTGATCGTGGACTGGCATTAAACGGGAAAGTTGGGCGTAGCTTCCGCTTTGCAAATGTAGATGAAATTTACGAGTCATCGCCAACCTTTACCAATCAATTTCAGTTTTTGCGCCCTCAGACCTCTGACAATATGGAATTCAGTGTGGAGCAGCGCATCACTAAAGGGAACTGGCGGGCGGCCTTGTTCAATAACAAGGTGCGTGATGAAATCCATCTTGATCCATTCACCACGGGCATAGGCAATACCAACTTGCCGCCGACACGACGCAGGGGTTTTGAATTGGATGGAAAATGGCAGGCATTACCCCAGCTTGCATTAAATGCAGCCTATACCTATATCGATGCAAAATTTTTAAGCGGTGTTTTGGCCGGTGGGGCATTCACGCAAACCAACGTGAATATTGCAGGTAAGCGGGTACCGTTGGTTCCAAGGCAAAAGTTGAATCTGGGTGCAGCATGGGCAATAAGCGAACGAACACTACTGAATTCATCTGTCACCCACGTTGACTCACAGTTCATGGACAATGACGAGGCGAATACTTTAGGACAAAAAATTCCTGCCTATACGGTCGCTGATATCAAGCTTGCACATAAAACAGGCCCATGGCAGTTAAGCACGTCAGTGAACAATTTGTTTGACCGGAAATATTTTAATTATGCGGTAAGCAGCCAATTTACTCCGGGAAAATATAACGCCTATCCCTTGCCGGGACGAACGCTATTTGTCGGTGTGAGCTACCAGCATTGAGTCTGACCTTGAGCGCCGCTCCCGCAAGTGTCTTGGGTCATTGCCCGCATTGCAATTGGGTAAGCCCAAAATTATGTTTGTGACAAAGTAAGAAAATGGGTTGGGGCGGCGGGGTGTAAAAGATGGATCAAAGTCCGAATGGCAAGAACAATGCTGTAGATAAAGTCTGCATCACACGTGTAATGCCGCGCTGATATTTTTCCGATAAGGTAATGGCGAACAAATCCAGGCTACCGATAATTTTCCCGAACTCACGTTCAAAACTGAGATTACGCTCGTGATCATTCAATTCATTGGTTAACAAATTAAGCTGTCCTTTGTCATCGCGTGCATTGGAGAGCTTCCACACGGCGATTTCGACGTTACGCGCGGCGTTATAGATATTTTGCGGCTCAACGGTATCGGTAAAATAAAACTCGGTTTTTCCGCCATGCGCTTTGATCAACATCGTTTGCAGGCCTACGATCAACGACATCACCCGGTCACCTTGATATTCAGGCCGGAACGCCTGTTGAATAGCAGCGGAGTCCTGCATTTCGCCGATTTCCTTGAACTGCCAGCCATGCTGGTTTTCGAATACGGACGTTGCCATCTCTTCCGCGCTAACTGTGGTGTTTTTTCTGAGTTCGTGTGGATTACGCTTGTACAGTTTTGTCATTAACACCCGTAGATTTTGGGTGTTTTCACGCATTTCAACATCAGCCATACGATCCATATCTGATTTAGCGAGCTGACTGAGCAAATTACGGTCACTCTGTTGTGGAATATTCTTGCCGTTTTTGATAGGTTCCGGGGTGGCGCAGGCGGCCAGCAATAAGACTGCGGCAACGAAGGCAAGCAGACGGCAACTATTTTGCAATTTCAGCATCATGCGTTTCCACCATTCATATCGGTTCGGTTTTCTAGATTGTTCGAGAGTCGAATTGCGTTAGCATAGCAGCCTCTTACACAACCCCGCATGAAGAGTATAAATGAATAAACACATGCACATCTCCTATGTAGCAATATAAAATTCCCGGATTGAAGAAAATCAGTTTGAATGAGGCGCTGGTCGGTAGAGGAATGACGGAAACCCTTTCGGATTGCACACAATTCCTGCTAGTCTTGCACCATAACCAGTTCATAAATTAATTCGTAGGCCAGCCATGCAAAGTTACTTGAACCGTATCCTTACCGCTCGCGTTTATGACGTAGCTATTGAAAGCCCGCTGGACGTTGCGCCCAATTTGTCCGTTCGCATCGGCAACAACGTCCTGCTGAAGCGTGAAGACATGCAGCCGGTATTTTCTTTCAAGCTGCGCGGTGCCTATAACAAGATGTCGAAGTTGACGTCGGCGCAGCTTAAGCGCGGTGTCATTACTGCCTCGGCCGGTAATCACGCGCAGGGCGTGGCGCTGTCGGCGCAGAAGCTGGGCTGCAAGGCCATCATCGTTATGCCCATGACCACGCCGCAGATCAAGGTGGAGGCAGTTGCCAGCCGTGGCGCAAAAATAATATTGCATGGCGATTCTTATTCTGATGCCTATCAGCATGCGTTGGAGCTGGAGCAGAAACTCAAGCTTACCTTCGTCCATCCATATGACGATCCCGATGTAATCGCCGGACAAGGGACAATCGGTATGGAAATACTGCGGCAATATAGCCAGCCTATCCATGCCATCTTCGCGCCCATCGGTGGCGGCGGCCTGATATCAGGCATTGCCGCTTACGTTAAGGCGGTACGCCCAGAGATCAAGATTATCGGCGTGCAACCAGTGGAGTCCGATGCCATGAGCCGCTCGATTAAAGCCGGTCGACGCATCAAGCTCGGGCATGTTGGCTTGTTCGCCGATGGCGTGGCTGTAAAGCAAGTCGGGCTGGAGACTTTCCGTTTGTGCCGCGAATTGGTGGACGAAATTATACTGGTGGACACCGATGCCATCTGTGCAGCGATCAAGGATGTGTTCGAAGATACCCGCACCAATCTTGAACCTGCCGGAGCGCTGGCTATTGCTGGTGCAAAATTGTATGCGGAGCGCGAAAAACTAAAGGGCAAGACGCTGGTAGCGATTGCCAGCGGGGCCAACATGAATTTCGACCGCTTGCGTTTCATCGCCGAGCGGGCAGAGCTTGGCGAAAAACGCGAGGCTATTCTAGCAGTGAGCATCCCGGAAACTCCCGGCAGCTTTCGCAAATTTTGTTCTTTACTGGGACAGCGTAACATCACTGAATTCAATTACCGTTATGCGAGTTCCAAGGAGGCGCATGTGTTCGTCGGAGTGCAGGTGAAAGATCAGTCTGAAACCACCAAGCTTGTTGCCACGCTGGAAAAACATAAACTGTCCACGCTCAACTTTACCGACAACGAGATGGCCAAGCTGCATGTTCGCCATCTAGTAGGGGGACATGCGCCTGGTTTACAGGACGAAATTTTGTTTCGCTTCGAATTCCCGGAACGCCCTGGCGCATTGATGACTTTCCTTAATAGCATGAACCATAGCTGGAATATCAGCTTGTTCCACTATCGCAACCATGGTGCGGATTACGGTCGCGTGCTGATCGGCATGCAAGTGCCACATCATGACAAAAAACCGCTGCGAATTTTCCTGGGTAATCTCGGTTATCGCTATTGGGATGAGAGCGACAATCCGGCTTACAAGCTGTTTTTGAGCTAACGCAATACTGAACAATCTCCTCCGTTCGGGCTGAGCCTGTCGAAGCCATTGGCAAATTATTGATTCGCAAGGAGTGCGTTTCGATAAGCTCAACGCGAACGGACTTTTTCAGCGTAGCCCTAACAGTTAAATTGTAATAAGCACGAGCGAATTTGAATTTGTCCTTACCCATAAAATATAATTCGCCGCTATCTTTCGTGAGTTCATGCTGGATGGCATTTCAAAAACTTAGTCGAATTCCTTGGCGGATTATTCGAGTCAGAATGAGGCGAAGTTGCCATCTGTATTCCAGGAGAATCCGTCCACTTGAATAGTGAAGCAGGATAATCTGCACATGGAAGCCCACATGACAATACAGGTTATGAAGCAGGCTATCAGACAACGTATAATTGCGGACCGCGAGCAATTGACCGCGGCTGAGAGAGCTCGCTTAAGCCAGGCCATCTCGGAGCGCATCGCCAGCCTGGATGCTTATCGCACGGCCAATACGGTACTGGCTTACATGAGCTTCGGCGCGGAGTTCTCCTCCGACGAATGGGTGCAACAGGCATTGCGCGATGATAAGTGCGTGCTGTTGCCCAAGGTGAACCGCGCCACGAATGAATTGGATATTTACCGCGTGTCCAACTTGCAGCATGATTTGGCGCCCGGCCTGTGGCATATTCGCGAACCGCTGGTTGAGCGCTGTGCCAAAATAAATACGTTGGAAGAAGTGGGTTTCATCTTGTTGCCGGGCATCGCATTCGGACGCGACGGTGCGCGACTAGGTTACGGCGGCGGATTTTATGACAAGCTGCTAGCGCGAATTAAGAATGAAACCCCGGGTTGCTGCCCTGCGCTGGTTGCAGGAGCATTCGCTATCCAGCTGACTGAAGGCCTGCCGCAGGAAGCCACCGACCACAAAGTGGAATGGGTGGTGACGGAGAGTGAGACGATACAGTGCGTTCTTGATAAGCATATGGACAGATAGGTGCGCCTGTACACCATCACAAAATAAACAGCTTGGTGCATAAATGCACCGACCAACAACGAGTGATAGAGAGTAGATATATGGCAGATTTACCTGATAACGATTCACAGGAAACACAAGAGTGGCTGGATGCACTGGACTCAGTGCTGGAGCATGAAAGCGCGGATCGCGCTCATTACCTGATCGGCCAACTGATCCGAAAAGCGCACTTGGCCGGTGTCGCTCTGCCGATCAGCACAATCACGCCTTACCTGAATACCATACCGCTCGACAAGGAGCAACGCTCGGTCGGCAATCATGAACTCGAGCATCGCATTCGCGCCCTGACGCGATGGAACGCGATGGTTATTGTGTTAAACGCCAATCGCGAGTCGTCTGAACTGGGTGGCCACATCGCCACCTTCGCTTCAGCGGCCACGTTGTATGACGTGGCCTTCAACCACTTTTTCCATGGCAAGACCGAGACTCACGGCGGTGATCTGATTTATTTCCAAGGGCATGCATCGCCCGGCATCTACGCACGCGCTTTTCTTGAGGGGCGCCTCAGCGAGGAGCAGCTGTACAATTTCCGCCGAGAAGTCAATGGCGGCGGCTTATCCTCTTACCCCCATCCGTGGCTAATGCCCGATTTCTGGCAGTTCCCCACTGTGTCCATGGGTTTGGGCCCGCTGATGTCTATTTACCAAGCGCGTTTCATGCGTTATCTGGAGTATCGGGGCATTGCCAGCACCGATGGCCGCAAGGTATGGGCATTCCTCGGTGATGGTGAAACTGATGAACCGGAATCGCTGGGGGCGATTTCGATGGCCGCGCGCGAGAAACTCGATAATCTGATTTTTGTCGTTAACTGTAACCTGCAACGACTGGACGGCCCCGTCCGTGGCAACGGCAAGATCATTCAAGAACTAGAAGGTGTATTCCGTGGCGCGGGCTGGAACGTGATCAAAGTGGTTTGGGGAGGACAATGGGATCGTTTGTTCGCGAAGGACAAGACAGGACTTTTGCTGAAGCGCATGGAAGAAGTGGTAGACGGCGAATATCAGACATATAAATCCAAAAGTGGCGCCTATGTGCGTGAACATTTTTTCGGCAAATACCCCGAGCTACTTGAACTGGTCGCTGATATGTCGGACGATGAAATCTGGCGTCTTGATCGTGGCGGCCACGATCCGCATAAAGTTTTTGCCGCTTACGCGGCCGCAGCAAACCATAAGGGGCAACCCACCGTCATTCTGGCCAAGACCATAAAGGGCTATGGCATGGGGGAAGCCGGTGAAGCCCAAAACATCACCCACCAGCAAAAGAAAGTGGGCGGTGAAGCACTGAGCAAATTCCGTGATCGCTTTAATATTCCAGTGACCGATGATCAGCTCGGCAAATTGCCCTTCTGTCGTCCACCCGATGATAGTTTGGAAATGAGTTATCTGCGCGAGCGGAGCAAGGCCATGGGCACCGTACCCAATCGCAAAATAGTGGCACAGCCATTGCAAATTCCAGGACTGGATGCTTTCGAAGTATTGCTTAAAGGTACTGAAGACCGCGAGATTTCCACCACCATGGCTTTCGTGCGCATGCTGGGCATTCTGGTGAAGGACAAAAATATTGGCAAGCTGGTGGTGCCCATCGTGCCGGATGAATCGCGCACTTTCGGCATGGAAGGATTGTTCCGCCAGCTCAGCATTTTTTCTCAGGTTGGCCAGTTGTATACGCCGCAGGATGCCGATCAGTTGATGTTCTACAAGGAAGATAAGGCCGGACAGATTTTGCAGGAAGGCATCAATGAAGCGGGCGCGATGTCATCGTGGATTGCCGCATCCACGGCATACGCCAACCATGGTGTCGCGATGGTGCCGTTCTATATTTACTATTCCATGTTTGGCTTTCAGCGCGTCGGCGATTTGATGTGGGCAGCGGGCGACCAGCGTGCACGCGGTTTTCTGCTAGGAGGCACGGCCGGGCGCACTACGTTGAATGGTGAAGGCCTGCAACATCAAGACGGCCACAGCCATCTGATGGCGGCGACCATTCCTAACTGCGTGTCCTACGATCCAACCTTTGCTTACGAACTGGCGGTGATTATTCAGGATGGCATGCGCCGCATGTATCAGGAACAAGAAGATGTGTTCTATTACCTCACTGTGATGAATGAAAATTACGCGCATCCGGCCATGCCGGAGGGTGCGGAGACCGGCATTATCAGGGGCATGTATTTATTTAATGAAGGTAAAGCCCAATCCGCCACAATGCCCACGGTGCAACTTCTGGGCAGCGGTACTATTCTGCGCGAAGTGATCGCAGCAGCTGAATTATTGG
Source organism: uncultured Nitrosomonadales bacterium (assembly GCA_903878125.1). Classification (GTDB taxonomy): domain Bacteria; phylum Pseudomonadota; class Gammaproteobacteria; order Burkholderiales; family Gallionellaceae; genus Nitrotoga. The sequence continues at coordinate 10,744 of CAIRGS010000242.1, forward strand.
AGAAGGATTTTGGCGTAGTTTCCGGCACCTGGAGCGTAACCAGCTTCAATGAATTACGTCGAGATGGACTGGATTGTGAGCGCTGGAACATGCTGCATCCTGAAGCTGCGCCACGCGTAAGTTACGCCGAGCAATGTTTGGGCAAGCGCAAGGGACCTGTCATTGCAGCAACCGATTACATTAAAAGCTACGCTGACCAGATTCGTGCCTTTTTGCCTGGCAATTACAAAGTGTTGGGCACGGACGGTTTTGGCCGTTCTGATACGCGTAAAAAGCTACGCCATTTCTTTGAAGTTGATCGTTATTACATTGCAGTCGCCGCGCTGAAAGCGCTGGCTGACGAAGGCACGGTAGCCATGAGCGAAGTTAGCAAAGCGCTCAAGCTATACAATATCAATCCCGATAAACCGAATCCAACTACGGTTTGAGCGGGCAGGAGACACGCGTGACAGAAATCAAACAAGTACTTATGCCGGACATCGGTGATTCCAAAGATGTGCCAATAATAGACATAATGGTAAAAGCGGGTGATGCGGTCAAGGCTGAGCAGTCCCTGCTTACCCTTGAAACTGACAAGGCTACGATGGATGTACCCGCTCCATTTGATGGAGTGGTGAAAAATGTTAGCGTTAAAGTGGGCGACAAAATATCGGAAGGCGCGCTGATTTTATTGATGGAAACCAGTACAGCGGAAACGTCTGCTGTAATTAGCCCCACCACCACACCGGCTCCGGCAAAAGAAGCTACAAATCCTATTGCCGCAACTCCTGTTACAGCGCCTGCTGCCACGCCCATTGTGGCGCCAACCGGTTTTCAAAGCAGCCCTACAGGCAAAGCGCATGCCAGTCCGTCCATTCGGCATTTTGCGCGCGAACTAGGGATTGACCTTACGCGCGTAAAAGGCAGCGGGGAAAAGGGACGCATTACCAAAAATGATGTGCAGAGCTTCGTTAAAGCTGGACTTGCACAACCGCAAGACGGCTCGGGCGGCGGCGGTTTGCAGATATCAGCCATGCCAGTAGTAGATTTTTCCAGGTTCGGTGCTATAGAAACCAAGCCGCTCTCGCGCATCAAGAAGCTTTCTGGTGCCAATCTTCATCGCAACTGGGTCTCCATCCCGCACATTACCCAGCACGATGAGGCTGACATCACCGAGATGGAAGTTTTTCGCAAGGAGTTGGGCGAGGAATACTCAAAGCAGGGAATAAAAATTACGCCGCTGGCTTTCTTGCTCAAGGCTGTGGTGACAGCTATGCAGCAATATCCGAATTTCAATTCATCATTAGATGCCAGCGGTGAAAACCTGGTGCTGAAAAAATATTTTCATATCGGCGTGGCAGTGGATACGCCGGATGGCTTGATGGTGCCAGTGTTGCGCGATGTGGATCAAAAGGGCATGGCTCAGCTGGCCAAGGAGTTGGGCGAGATTAGCACCAAGGCGCGGGAGAAAAAGCTCCCCGCAACCGCCATGCAAGGTGGCTGCTTCACTATTTCCAGTCTGGGCGGCATCGGCGGAACAGCTTTTACACCTATTATTAATGCGCCGGAAGTGGCTATCCTGGGTGTATCCAGGGCGAGCATAAAGCCAGTATTCAAAGAGGGTGAATTCGTGCCGCGGCTAATGTTGCCACTGTCGCTGTCATATGATCATCGCGTAATCGATGGTGCAGAGGCAGTGCATTTCACGAGTTATCTTGGAAAAGTATTGTCGGATGTTCGCCGATTGGTGCTATAACCTGTGAACCAAGCCCCTATCGGCATCTTGGGCGGCACGTTCGATCCTGTCCATAACGGTCATCTACGCTTGGCACAGGAAGCGCTGGAGCAATGTGACCTTGCTGCGATACACTTCATTCCCAGCGGTACGCCGCCGCACCGCACTGCACCGCACGCTAGCGCAGTGCAACGTCTGGATATGGTCCGTCTGGCATTGCAAGGCAACGCGGCTTTCGTACTGGATGAACGCGAAATTTATCGCATCGATCCGTGTTATACGGTAGGCACGCTTACTGCGCTGCGTGCCGAGCTAGGCATGCAACAGCCGCTGTGTTTGTTGATGGGCGGTGATGCCTTCCTGCTGTTACACTCTTGGCATGAATGGCAAAGCTTGTTCGAACTGTCGCACATAGTGGTCATGCAGCGTGACGGGCAGCCGCTTGGCAATGCCATAAATAGTGCTAACGAGGCTTTGCGCGATGAATACAGGGCTCGCCTCGCTCCGTCGCCCCGCGTTCTGCGTGACTCGCCTGCCGGGGCGATCCTGGTGGCAAATATGCCTGCCCTGGAGATTTCCGCCACTGATATTCGTAAACGTTGTGCCGAAAAAAAAAACATACATTACCTGCTACCAGACGTAGTAGCCGATTACATTCAATTACATCACCTATATACCTAACATGCTAACCATTGAAGAAAAAATCCAGGCCGTAGTGACCGCATTGGAAGATATTAAAGCCAATGATATCAGCGTCCTCGATACCAGTAAAAAGAGTCAACTATTCGAGCGCATGGTGATTGCCAGCGCCAATTCACCGCGTCAAACTAGGGCCTTAGCCGACCATGTATCCAAGCAACTCAAACTGCTCGGCGAGCCCGCGCTCAGCATAGAAGGTGAAGAAAGCGGGGAGTGGGTGCTGGTTGATCTCGGCGAAGTGGTTGTGCATATCATGCAGCCTGCAGTGCGCACCTTCTACCAGCTGGAAGAGCTATGGACCATGAGGCATCTGCCGCCTATGGCGGCTAGCGAACCAAAATGAAACTGTGGTTGGTAGCGGTCGGGCACAAGATGCCGGCCTGGATTACTGCAGGTTTCACCGAGTATACCAAGCGTATGGCACGCGAGGCTCAAATCGAACTGATAGAGATAAAGCCGGAGCCGCGAACCACCGGCAAGAGCGTAACGCAGATGATGGACGCAGAAGCACAGCGTATATTATCCGCTCTGCCGAAGGATGTGCTGCGCATCGCGTTGGACGAGCGCGGCGCGCATTTCTCCACCAAACAGTTGGCGCAACAAATGGAAAGTTGGATGGGCAGCGGGCGTGATGTGGCCTTTATCATTGGGGGCGCGGATGGCTTGCACGAGTCCGTAAAAAGCAGTGCGCAGCAGTTGCTGGCGCTATCGATCATGACACTGCCGCATGGCTTGGTACGAGTATTGCTGGCGGAACAGCTGTATCGCGCCCACAGCTTGTTGCACAATCACCCTTATCATCGTGAATGATGCGGCCCGCTAATACAGGATTTTAAAGAGCCATGATTTCCCACCCACGCATTTACCTTTCCTCGCAAAGCCCGCGTCGCCGAGAGCTGCTGAAGCAAATTGGGATTAATTTTGAAACGCTGCTATTACGTTCCAACTCATCTCGCAAGATAGATGTGGATGAAACTCCGCACAAAAATGAGCTACCGGAAACTCATGTGCAAAGGGTTTGTCAGGAGAAAGTGAATGCCGGATGGATGTCTCTGCAATCCCGCAATTTACCTCCACTCCCGGTTTTAGCTGCCGACACGAGCGTTATTTTGGACGGCAAGATTATTGGCAAGCCGCAAGATCATGAACAGGCTGCGGCCACTCTGCGTGCTCTGTCCGGACGCCAACACCAAGTATTGAGTGCTGTCGCAGTTGCCTTCGAAGAACGCATAAAAATGCGCTTATCGGTCAGTCAAGTTACTATGGTCACGCTTAGCGAAGAGCGCATCCGCCGCTACATTCTCACCAGCGAGCCGCTGGACAAGGCCGGCGCGTATGCCATCCAAGGTTACGCTGCGGCATTCATACAACACATAGACGGCAGCTATTCAGGTGTAATGGGCTTACCCCTGTTCGAAACAGCTGAGCTGCTGCAAACATTCGGTTACCCCATCCTGTGAATGACGAAATTCTAATCAACGTCACCCCGCAGGAAACCCGCGTTGCAGTAATGCAACAGGGAATAGTGCAACAACTCCATATTGAGCGCGGCAGTCATCTCGGAATAGTCAGCAATGTGTATGTCGGGCGCGTGAAACGCGTACTGCCTGGCATGCAATCCGCTTTCATCGATATTGGGCTGGAACGCTCTGCTTTTCTGCATGTTGCGGACATATGGGAAAACCACAATAACAGCGATACTGCCAAGCCCATCGAAAAAATGCTGCATGAGGGGCAGAGCCTGCTGGTACAAGTCATCAAAGACTCCATCGGCAGCAAGGGCGCCAGACTTTCCACTCAGATCAGCATTGCCGGACGTTTGCTGGTGTTTCTGCCGCAGGAATCGCATATCGGCGTATCGCAACGCATTGAGAACGAGGCCGAGCGCGAACTGCTACGCACCAAGCTGCAACAGTTACTGCCTGAAAATAGCAGCGGCGGCTATATCATCCGCACCATGGCAGAGACTGCGACTGACAAAGAGTTTCTCGCCGACATGGAATATCTCAACAAACTGTGGATCAAGCTCCAAGAAAAGGCGAAAACATCCTCAGCTCCTTTTTTGTTATACCAAGAGCTCAACATCAGCCTCTGCGTGTTGCGCGATTTCGTCAACGAAGGCACTACGCGCATCTTGGTGGATTCAAGCGAAACTTATCAGCGTATGGCTGCTTTCGCACAGGATTATATCTCCAGTGCGGTGTCGCGGCTCGAGCACTATGTCGGCGAGCGGCCGCTATTTGAACTGTATGGCGTGGAAGATGAGATTGAGCGTGCGCTGTCGCGCCGCGTGAATCTCAAGTCGGGGGGATATATCATTATCGACCAGACCGAAGCGCTCACCACGGTCGACGTTAACACCGGTGGCTTCGTCGGCTCGCGTAATTTTGACGACACCATCTTCAAGACAAATCTGGATGCTGCACAAGTCATCGCGCGCCAGTTACGCCTGCGGAATTTGGGCGGCATCATCATTTGCGACTTTATTGACATGAATAACCAGGGACATCAGGATGCCGTGCTGGAAGAATTCAAGAAGTCGTTGGCAAACGATCACACCCGTATCACGGTAAACGGTTTTTCCGCTTTAGGGTTGGTGGAAATGACGCGCAAACGCACCCGCGAAAGCCTGGCTCACATACTGTGCGAGTCCTGCCCCACCTGCAAGGGGCGCGGCGAAGTAAAGACCGCACAGACCATCTGCTACGAAATTGTGCGCGAAATTACGCGCGAAGCACGCCAGTTTAACGCTCGTGAATATCGCATCCTGGCTTCGCAACTCGTCATCGACCTGTTTCTCGACGAAGAATCGCAAAGCTTGGCCCAGCTTTCTGATCTTATCGGCAAACCTGTGTCGCTACAGGTGGAAAGCTTGTATAGCCAAGAGCAATACGACATCATTTTAATGTGATGCCGTAGTAATGCCGGGTTAACTAGTTGATAGCAGCCATAAACCGCTGGCGGCGATGATGGCGCCCAGCATTTGCGGCAGGCGCACAAAACGGGCACGAGTAGTGATGCCGACCACGATACCTGCGAGATGGAGAACGACGGTTGCGGCAAGAAAACCCAGTGCATAGGCTTCCGCTTCGATAGCTCCGGACATTTCCAATCCATGGGCGTAACCATGAAAAAAACCGAACAAGGCGGTGATCGCAACGCTGAGCCGTGCTGAAAGTTTCAGCGAGAGTGCGGTGATAACTCCCAGTACCAACACTGAAGCAGCGATGCCTGATTCAATCAGCGGTAGAAACGGATAAATTAGCGCACACTTTGCGCCGACCACCATCATCAACATGAAAGCGGCGGGCAACAGCCCTATTTTCCGGCCGCCATTTTGTGCTGCCCACAGGCCAACGGCACCCATGGCGAGCAGATGATCAAATCCTCTGAACGGATGCATCATGCCAGCGCTCAATCCGGAAACATCATGGCCTGGATGGGCGAAGGCAGCGCTGCTAATGCCAAGCAGAATGAACGAAATCAGAAACTGTGCGGTCGGTTTATTCATCACGATTCTCACCCTTTGCAGATTGAAATTTCAGCTGCGACAATATCGAATTGTAGCCGCATTATGCAAAATTCAGCATTCAGAATGTTTTTCAAGCACTGATTAATACGATGTTTGGCAAGGACTATTCTGACCTGCAATGACTGCTATCGCTGAATGCAGATACTGTCGTTCAAGTTTAGCTCCTCTTGTTTCATAGGCTCACTAGTATCGCAAATCGTAAATAACGAAACATATTGTTTAGGATTTACCCGCAGCATGGCAGTTGAGTTGCGGTAATTACCCTCTCCCTAACCCCCTGCCGCTTGCGGGAGAGAGTTGGAGAGAGGGTTAGAGTAGCTGAGCGTCAACACCATGCAACGCATGTTTCGCAATTAACAGGTCGTGTACTAGGATGCATAACTCCCTCACTTTATGCCCCAGAATCACGTTCCTTTTTTCTTGCACATCATTCATTTTATAATCATCGTAGCGCGTTGTTGCCGCTTTTGGAGTTGATTCGCTGCCTTCATCGGATTCACTGTATTCAGCATACCCACTTGTGAACGGCGATTAAAATCAGCTTTTATCTGGTGGCTGGAAAAAGACGAGCACATTCGTGTCAGCCGCTCAAGCCAAGTGTGAGCGCTGCATCTGGCTGCATTGTACGATTGCAGATACTCAATTAAGATAGCCCAGCCCCAAGGTCGGATAGCAAAGGGAGGATTAAAATCCTCCCAGAGACATCACAAAAATACTGGAGGATTCGTCACAAATTTACCTTGCAATTAAAGCTTAGCTTGAATTGACCGATATAAGTAAACGCAGCCAACTTCATTGAATCGAGGCGGTCACTTACTGATCATTCTGCACTGGACAGCGTTATATTCCATAACGAGTTACTTAACTTTGTTGTGAATAGTCATAAAGGAAACGTCATGGCCGAAGAAAAAACGAAAAAAGAAGAATTTCAATTCCGATGGGAAGGCAAGGATAAATCCGGCAAGCTTATTAAAGGTGAGGTGCGGGCTATCGGCGACGCCGTCGCTGCCACACAACTTAGGCGTTTAGGCATTAATGTTACCCGTATAAAAAAAGTCCGCAATGGCGGAGGCAAGAGAATTACCCAGAAAGATCTTACCCTGTTTACGCGCCAGCTTGCGGTCATGATGAAATCTGGCGTACCACTACTACAATCATTTGACATTATAGGTAAGGGGCACAGCAACCCTTCCGTTTCCCGCCTGCTGAACGACATTAAAACCGACGTAGAAACTGGTAGCAGCTTGGAACAGGCATTCCGGAAATTCCCGCTGTATTTTGATGATCTATTTTGTAATCTGATAAGCGCGGGCGAGCACGCCGGCATTCTGGACAGCCTGCTTGAACGTTTGGCAACCTACCAGGAAAAAACGTTGGCCCTCAAGAGCAAAATAAAGGGGGCGCTAATGTATCCAGTTGCAATTATTGCAGTCGCCTTTATTATCACCGCAGTGATCATGATTTTTGTGATTCCCGCGTTTAAGCAGTTATTCTCCAGCTTTGGCGCAGATCTGCCCGCACCTACGCTAATTTTGATGCGTATCTCCGATTTTTTCGTTGCTTATTGGATGGCGATTCTCAGTATTGTAGTGGGCGGGCTTTTTGCCTTCTTCTACTTCTGGAAACGCAGCAAAAGAATGCAGAACTTCATGGATAGAGCAATACTCAAGCTACCAATTTTCGGAGATTTAATCCGCAAGGCCTCCATAGCACGATGGACGCGCACACTGGCAACCATGTTTGCCGCCGGTGTACCGCTAGTGGAGGCGCTTAACTCGGTGGCAGGCGCCGCTGGCAACGTGGTGTATTTTGATGCAACCAAGATAATCCAGCGGGAGGTCAGCCAAGGTAGCACCCTAACGGGAGCCATGCAAGATGTAGGAGTGTTTCCCAGCATGGTGCTGCAAATGGTGGCAATTGGCGAAGAAGCCGGTTCACTGGATAGCATGTTAAATAAAGTGGCGGATTTTTTTGAGGCTGAAGTAGACGATGCAGTGGCTGCTCTGACCAGCCTGATGGAACCTGTCATCATGGTTGTGTTAGGTGTTCTAATCGGCGGCATGGTGATAGCGATGTATCTGCCTATTTTCAAAATGGGACAGGCTGTTGGTTAAATCACTGACAGGATATTTTCGTATCGTTCAGTTAATCTTAAGCTGATTCAACAAGCATATAATTTTCAATACCAATAGCCTATTCATGGCAGCAACTCGTCATTAATATCGCTTATTCGGTCGTTGTTGGACGAATGGTGGATTGACATAGAATTCGATATTCTTTGCGTCTTCGCTTACCCGCACCATGCTCAATAAATACAACATCTGTTTTTGGCACCACCTCCCGAAACGGAAAATGACGCTGATGAACTGGGCCAAACACTATGCCGTGCTCAGCCGCATGCTGGTAGCCGGATGCCCGCAATATTTTTGCAGTGAACACATTATGATGATCAAAGCCACTGAAAAATAAGTGATTGCTACGTACAGAAAAACCCTTTTTAATCAATGCGCAGCACTGGATGAATAATCCACTTCCGATATCACTCGCTTTAATTCGTGTTATTTTGCTAAACATTACGTATTTGTATCTTGGACATCCATGACAGCACTCATTGAAATACTACAAAGCCACCCGTTTTTTTTCGTTGTTCTGTGCGGCATTGCGGGTCTGCTTGTTGGCAGTTTTCTCAATGTAGTAATCCATCGCCTACCCAAGATGATGGAGCGTGAATGGCACGACCAATGCGCTGAACTCAACGGCAACGAACCAGAAAATGTACTGCCTTACAACTTGTTCATGCCTCATTCCGCTTGTCCGAACTGTGGTCACAAGATAAGTGCGCTGGAAAACATCCCGGTCATCAGCTATTTGCTACTACGCGGCAAATGCAAGGATTGCAACACACATATCTCGGCTCGGTATCCCATCGTGGAAACAGTATCTGGTCTTTTAGGCGCCTACGTTGCGTGGCACTTCGGCTTCAGTTTGGCTGCGTTGGCCGCGTTGTTGTTTATCTGGATGCTACTAGCGCTAATCTGCATTGATCTTGATACTCAACTGCTGCCCGATGACATCACATTGCCACTTCTGTGGCTGGGCCTACTGTTTAATTTGTCTGCCACTTTTATTGACATTAACAGTGCCGTTATCGGCGCAATCACAGGATATCTGGCTCTGTGGAGTATATATTGGCTATTCAAGCTCGCCACCGGCAAAGAAGGCATGGGTTATGGTGACTTCAAGCTGCTGGCGGCAATCGGCGCATGGGTGGGCTGGCAAATGCTGCCGCTGGTTATTATGCTCTCTTCAGCAGTAGGCACAGTGGTCGGCATTACATTGATTATCGCGGCACGCCTCGGCCGCAACGTCCCTATTCCATTTGGCCCGTATTTGGCAGGCGGCGGTGTGATTGCTTTATTCTGGGGACAACCACTTACGCAAAACTACCTGCAACTGTTCAGCATTCCATGAAATTTCGTGTGGGATTAACCGGGGGTATCGGCAGCGGAAAGAGCACCGTAGCTTCACTATTCAAAGAATGCGGTGTATTGGTTATCGATAGCGATGTCATTTCACACCAGATGACCCAATCCGGTGGCATGGCGATCGCCGCGATCCACACGACATTCGGAGATGGCTATATTGACGCCAGCGGCGCATTGGACAGGGCACTCATGCGGCAATTGATATTCTCTGATCATGCTGCCAAGCTGCAACTGGAAGCCATTCTGCATCCGCTTATCCGCGCGCAAATTATGGTGCAGGTCGACAATGCCAATACTGACAGCACCCAACCCTCTCTCTATCTGTTGTTGGTCATTCCGCTATTGTTTGAAACACTTAATTACCACGAATTGATTCAACGCACATTGGTAGTGGACTGTGCGGAAACCACCCAAATTGCACGCACCATGCAGCGTAGCGGTCTGGATGAGCAAACGGTGCGTACCATAATGGAATCTCAAATCACGCGTGCCGAACGGCTACGGCTTGCTGATGACATCATTCAAAATAATGGCAGCCTGGATACTTTGCGCCAGCAGGTAAGCCAGTTGCACCAGCGCTACCGGGCCATTTCCTCAGGAATTGATTGACGGTATATAATCGCCCAAGTATATTGACCATTTTGTAGCCTAAACCCTTCCCTATCTTACTAGCATTGTGATTAGCTATGACTTCCCTCTCAATGAACGAGTGCGCACCCTACTGCGCCTGGAGGATCTTTATGCCAAATTGCTATGTTTTATTGAAAGATCAATCGCCACTGACCATCAGGCCGCTCTAAGCGTATTGTTTGAAATCCTCGAAGTCGCTAGCCGTTCCGACCTAAAATCTGAACTGCTGCAAGAATTAGAGCGCCAAAAACGACAGCTTTCCGCTTTACACAACAACCCGGAAATTTCAGAACAAGCACTCGACACGGTACTCAATGAAATTGAAAATGCCAGTAGCGGCGTTTTAAACATGGGTGGCAAAGTGGGCCAGCACTTGCGCGAAAACGAATGGTTAATGAGCATCAAGCAGCGTGCCGGCATCCCTGGCGGAACCTGTGAATTTGACTTGCCATCCTACCATCACTGGCTGCAACAGGACGCAATGCTGCGGCGCAATTACCTAATGGCTTGCCTGACTCCCATGCTCCCCATACGCGATAGCCTAGCAATCATCCTCAAGCTGTTACGCGAAAGTGGAAAAACCTACCAATACATTGCCCAGCAGGGTAACTTTCAGCAAATGCACTGTGGCCGCGTGGCACAAATGCTGCGTGTCAGCTTGGACAAATCTCTACCGTGCGTTCCTGAAGTTGGTGCCAACAAATACATGCTCAACATTCGCTTCATTGCTGCCGATTATGTAGCCAAGAGCGCCTTATACAGTCAGACTGTGGCGTTTAATCTTACTTTCTGCTCTTTGTAAATACGCTTGTCGACTTAAAGACTGACGCCATCCTCTCACAAGTGAGAAAAAAGGCTGGAGATGAAATGATTCTTGGTTCGTTTAGTTGAAAACAGGAATATGCCATGATGAAAAAAACTACTATTGTCAGCTGTCCGCAATGTAAAAAAGAAGTGCCGTGGGCTAATGACAGTCCCTATCGCCCATTTTGCAGTGAGCGTTGCAAATTAATTGACTTGGGACAGTGGGCCACGGAAAGTTATCGCATCCCGCTGTCCGAAAGCAACTCGGAAGACGAGTCTTCTCACCAAGCCTGACGCAACATCGCAATGCCATGCGCACCATGCTGCCAGGCCTGCTCCATGTCGTCACAACACAATCCACCCAGCGCATATACTGGAATGGCCGAATTTGCTGCCATTGCAGAAAATGTCTGCCAACCTAGATGTGTTGCGTCGGGATGACTGCGAGTGGGCAATACCGGGCTCAGCACCACAAAATCGAAACCCAGATTATTTGCTCGTTGTAATTCGTCGGCGTTGTGACAGGATGCCGCACACCAGGTCACGTCGGGACGTGACTTACACGCAGCAAGCTGGATACTGTTCAAATGTACGCCGTCTGCTCCAATTTCGTTAGCCAGCTCGATATCACTGTTAATCAGCACTTGCGCGCCATATGTGTGTGCCAGTTTCACCGCACGCAAAGACAATTCACGCATCGCGTCGCGCGATAAACCTGGTTCGCGCATCTGCACCAACTTCAAGCCATTTTCCAGCGCAACCTGTAACCGTTCCAGAAACTTTTCACGACCCAACTCGGCCGCGTTACTAATGGCGTACAAAGGCGGCAATTGCAGCGCGCGGAGGACAAATGTGTTGGCCGGAAGCACTGGGAATACCGTCAAATTGAACGGGGTTTGCCAACTCAGCTGTTGATTTTCTTTGCCATGAAGCTCACCCTGCCATACAGTAATACGAAAGAAATTCAGTCGCACTGTAGCGTGTGTAGAAACATGCACGCGAGTCAGCCAAGGATAAGCAGTCGCAATGTTAATGCCTAATTCTTCGTGCAGTTCTCGTTCCAGCGCATACAGCAGTGTTTCGCCCACTTCAACTTTACCGCCCGGAAACTCCCAGTAGCCTGCATAAGCCTTGCCTTCCGGCCGCTGCGCCAGCAGGAAACTGTCATATGTGTATCGCTCTCGCAAGGCAGGCTGTCCATCTGCTTCAACCTCGCGCAACAGCACACCAACGGCAACTTCAATCACACAAGAATTCATATTTTATTTTTCACCGAGGTAACCGCAACCCCGTTTACACAAAATCCAGGACATCCCATTTGTTCGCTACCGGGTGGTCTGGATAAATTTGCCAATTTCATCAGTTTCAGATTTCACAGATATTCCGTTCACCTCACGCCTGACCACTTCTCCCTCGATCACCTCTCCCTCGACCACGACTTGATCTGGGGAATACTTACGCATTTGTTTTCTCAGGTCACGGGTTCTCCACCACAGATAGCCCCATGCCATTGCACCGACAGTCACGATAACAATCAATAACAGCGCTGAAAACATCAAGGCCAAACCAATCAGAACAACGGATACGACAATCTTGGCAACCTTGTTCAACAAATTGGAAGACTTTGTAGTGATATATATTGAATTTTTCATCTATTTTTCGTCAATGTACGTAGGGTTTATTTGCGACAGGTGCATGACTATCCGCCGCAGTGTCAGTGGTGCCGGCCCTTGTGGAGAACGCCCCTTATTTCAAATCTGCTTCCCAGGCATTGCCATATATTTTTCCGTTGCGCGACAAGATAAGCATTTGGTACATACTAATGAACCACATTATTGTTGATGCACCGCTGTAAACAAAGCCGCCAAAAAGCGTTAGCCATGCGAAGTTTGGATTCCATCTCGTAAGCCACCACGAGATAACGTCTACGACCAAAAAGGCGAAGGGAATGGCAATGGCTGAAATCTTCAACCATTTCGGTACACCCACCGCGAAACTGAAAATAAATCCCACAAAAAAGAAAATGAAGCTGATCCCGAACAAATGAATGTGCGACGATCTGGTCAGGGTTTGAATGCTTGCGCCTTCATCGATCTTGGCTACCTTTTTGACCTCCTCATACTTGCTAAAATCGGCAATGCCAGCAATGGAAGCATGACACTGCACGCAATGTTGACTAAAGATATTCTTGAATTGCGACTCCCATTCTGTCTCGGGTGCTCCGTTGTGAATCCATTTAATGATATCGAGACGCGCTTCTGGTGTACCCATCTCTTTCATTGATCCATCGAGCTTGCTTTCCAGCTTGCTCCCGCTCCGATTTCCATAATAGCTGTACACAATATCATCCAAGGAAAGTCCCGGCTTGCCATCTGCCATGCCGTGTGTCTGCATAATCTGTAGGCCAGCCATACACAAGCCCAACCCAATGGCGAGCAGGTATCCGGAAAAGAGCACTTTGACTGGGGTCGGCAGATTAGGCAGATTGAACCAAGCAAAATTCGGAAGGTTTGATTTCATTTTATTACCTCTTTTTTTCTTTTTTATAACGAAAAAAATAGATGCCGAACTTCTACAGGTCAATTTGCTATACCCGCAATCCCTAATTTTGGGCCGATATGGTTTTTACCCGTTGGCTCCGAACATCATACGTCGTGCTATGAATTTTTTCGCGCCCGGCAGGCAGTCCAGTACCGTAAGTGCAGCCGCGCGCCCTGATTTAAGCAGCAGCAAATCATTGGAGAACAGACGTACCAGGCCATCGGTGAAATTTATGCCGGCATGGCGGTCAAACTGACGTTGTTTGCGATAGTTGGTAAGCATGGCATCTGCACCGAGCGCCTCAGGTTCGCAGTCAAGAATCTCTTGCGCCAGGTCCCACGCGTCGCGCAGACCCATGTTGAAACCTTGGCCGGCCACGGGATGCAACGTCTGCGCAGCATTGCCGATCAATACTGTGTGTGGCAGCGTAATTTCGGGCGCGCGCTTGAGCCGCAGGGGGAAACAGGCGCGCTTCCCGATAGTCAAGAATTCCCCAACTCGATCACCGAAGTGCTGATGCAATTGGGCCAGGAAAGTAGCATCATTCCAGTGCAATATTTCCTGCGCCATGTCATGTGCCGCGGTCCATACCAGTTCATAACCATCCCTGAACGGCAGCAGTGCCATCGGTCCCTGCTTAGTAAATCGCTCGAATGCGATGTCCGGCTGCGGATGGGTGCAGGTGACATGTGCAATGACAGCACTTTGACCGTAATCGCGAATCTCCGGCGGATGGGCGGCTTCCAGCAACCTCCCCCCATCGGCCACTACCGCCAAGCGCGCTTCAAGCTGGTGGTCATGACCTGCATGCTGGTAGTTAATGGATGCGCCATTCGATGTGCTTTGAAGTTGCGTAACATTCGCGCCAGTTAGACAAGTTGTTTTGCTACCCTTTACAGCACTTTGTAATGCGTCTTGCAACACAGTGTAGGGCAGCACGTAGCCCAGTTCAGGCACCTTGAGTTCTTCGGCACGTAACAGGGTGCGACCGAAAGAATTTTTCTGTGAAACATGGATGGCCTTGATCAACGAAACTTGCGTAATTCCATTCCATACCCCGAGTCTCTCCAGCAGCTGACGGCTTCCACTGGACAACGCCAAGGCACGCGGGTCAGCGCTCACGTGTTCCATTGCGCGCGCTTCCAGCATGACAATTTGCAACCCGCTGTCGCGCAGTGCGAGCATCAACGCGGTGCCAACCGGGCCACCCCCGATTATCGCGATGTCGCAATGTTCATTCATGGCTGTCTCATCAAATCTTCAATAGCCGTTACAGTTTTGGGTACGGCTTCGGTCAACACTTCGCAGCCCTGTGCGGTGATGGCCACATCATCTTCAATGCGGATACCGATGTTCCAGAATGCTTGCGGCACATCATCTGCCGGGCGGATATAACAGCCCGGTTCGATCGTAAGTGCCATGCCGGGTTGCAGCGAGCGCCAATTATTGTCCAGTTTGTATGCGCCGACATCGTGCACATCCATGCCGAGCCAGTGACCGGTCCGATGCATGTAGAAGCGTTTGTAGCTGCCGCTTTCCAGCACCGCATCGACGCTGCCATCGCATAGTTTGAGGTCGACAAAGCCTTGCGCCAGCACGCGCACGGCAGCGTCGTGCGGTTCGTTCCAGTGTGAGCCGGGACGTGCGACTGCAATGGCGGCGGCCTGTGCCGTCAACACCAACTCATAGATGTCTTTTTGTGCGCCATTGAAACTGCCATTTACCGGAAAGGTACGGGTGATGTCTGAGGCATAGCCATCGACTTCGCAGGCCGCATCTATCAGCAATAACTCGCCGTCTTGTAATTGTGCATTGTTGCTGATGTAGTGCAATACGCAGGCATTGGCACCACCGGCAACTATTGAGGTATAAGCGGGCGCTTGCGCGCCGTTTTTGCGAAATTCGTGCAGCAGTTCTGCCTCGATTTCATATTCCATTTTGCCGGGGCGCGTGGCGCGCATCGCGCGGATATGCGCGGCAGCCGAAATGGAGGCGGAACGGCGCATGATGGCAAGTTCATCACCATCTTTAATTAAACGCATTTCATCCAGCAGCATGCGTATGTCATGAATTTCATTTGGCGCAGTTATGCCGCTGCGCACCTGTGCCTGCACACGCGCGCGCAGCGCAAGAATGCGGTCATCCCACGGGGCATGGGCGCCAAGCGGATGGAACAGTGCGGGCTGGTTGCCCATCAGCCCGGTGAGCTTTTCATCCAGTTGTGCGATGGGAAATGCATCATCGAAGCCAAATTTTTCTTTCGCACCGTCTGGTCCGTGGCGAAAACCATCCCATATTTCGCGCTCCATATCTTTTGCGCGACAGAACAGAATGGATTGCGGGACAGCGCCGGCAATCAGCACAAGTACGGCTTCCGGTTCATCAAAACCGGTAAGGTAGTGGAAGTGGCTATCAAAACGATAAGAATAATGCGCGTCACCATTGCGTAATACTTCAGGTGCGGTGGGAATTACAGCAATGCCACGCTGCATCTGACCAATAAGACGGTTACGGCGACTAGCATACAGAGAGGTATTAAACATGAGTGGCATTGTGCTGTGTACGTAATTCGTTGTCGAGTTTTTCAAGGCGCTGCGGCGTTCCAATATCTAGCCAGCGGCCGCCGTAATGTTCGCCGCTCACCTTGTCGAGCACAATCTGGGCGCGTAACAGCGGCGCGAGAGGTGCCATGGTGCCACGTGGGATATTAGCGAATAAGCCGGGCTGATATATTCCTATGCCACTGAAAGTAAATGCGGGTGTGTTATTGACTACTCTGCCACTGATTAAACCGAAATCTCCGTTGGAATGATGCGCAGGATTGTTGACTAACACCAGATGTGCGGTATCGCCGCTTGATTTGAGTACAGCTGCACGTTCAGTAAGTTGCGCAAAATCATAGTCGCAGTAGATGTCGCTGTTGATAACGGCAAACGGCGCATCACCCAATAACGGCAATGCATTAGCAATGCCCCCCGCCGTTTCAAGAACGGGATTTTCTGCTGAGTAGCGGATGCATACGCCGAACTGGCCGCCATCTCCTAACGCAGCTTCGATTTGATGGCCGAGATGTGCGTGATTTATTACCAGGTCACGGATACCCGCTCTTGCCATGTTCTCGATATGCCACACAATGAGCGATTTGCCGCCGGCTTGCAATAAAGGCTTGGGCGTGTGGTCGGTGAGCGGACGCATTCGTTCACCACGTCCGGCAGCCAGTAGCATGGCTTTCAAAAGGTGTACCCCACGACCGGCTGCCTTTTCTCCAGCGTATCCAGAATATTCAGAAGCGGCTTTAAATCCACATAACGTTCACAAGCGCGGCGCAAATAACCCATTACCAGCGGCAAGTCTTTCAAATAACCATCCTTGCTGTCCCGGTGATACAGACGCGCAAAGATACCCAATACTTTCAAATGCCGCTGCACGCCCATCCATTCATAATCCCGGAAAAAATCGGAAAAGGAACTATGCACCGGCAATCCAGACTTGCGCGCTTTTTCCCAATAGCGGATCAGCCAGTCCAGCGCTTCGGCTTCTTCCCAATAAATATAAGCATCTTTAAATAGCGAGGCCAAATCATATGTAATCGGCCCATAGACCGCATCCTGAAAATCCAGAATACCCGGGTTAGGTGTGCTGACCATCAAGTTACGTGAATGGTAATCACGGTGAACAAAAACCCGTGGCTGCGCCAGGTTGTTTTGAAGAATGCGCTGAAACACGGTTTCCAATGCCGCATTTTGTTTATCGTCCAGTGTGACCTGCAAATGTTTAGCAACATACCATTCCGGGAACAGGTACATTTCGCGCATAAGTAGCGCCTTATCGTAGGATGGCAGTTCAAATTCGCGGCTCGCCAGCTGAATAGTGATCAAAGCATCGGTGGCGGCACCGTATAACTCGAGTGCATTACTGGCATTAAGTGCTTGCAAGTAAGTGGTGCTGCCCAAATCAGTCAGCAACAAAAAACCTTGTTCCAGGTCCTGTTCCAGCACCTGAGGCACATGTACGCCTGCTACACTGAACAATTGAGCGATATGAATGAACGGGCGACAATCCTCATTTTGAGGCGGCGCGTCCATCACTATCAGCGTGCGGTCGGCGAACGTAGCGCGAAAGTAGCGACGGAAACTGGCGTCGGCAGATGCTGGCGAAATATTGAATAAACTATCGGGAAACTTGCTATGCAGCCATGTTTTAATCTGTTGTTGACGTTTCATTATTGATTTTGGATTGCCTAAATCGTGGATTTGTGCGATTTTAGCACCTTAATTTATCGACCCTGCTCCATGCATTTGCGCCTTAACCTCGTTGCGCTTTCCCTGCTCTGTACTTTTACGCCCATGGTTTATGCCGAAGGCGAAGTATTGCTGCTGAAACTGGATCGTACCTTCATGAATTTGCCTAAGGGCAAAGAAGAGACCCCTGCTTTCATTTCGGCACAGCGCGTGGAAGGTCAGAATGAAAACCAGATCGTTGCTAGCGGCGAGGTCGAGCTGCGCAAGCGCGGGCAGGCTATATTCGCCGATCACGTGGTATTCGAGCAAACCAGCCAAGACCTGGTTGCCGATGGCGCGGTGCGCGTGGAACAGATCGACATCAAAATGCAGGGCCCGCATGTCAAGCTTAATCTGGATACAAATATCGGCGATATGACGAAGCCGGTGTTTCAGATGGCCGTCAACAAATCGCGCGGGAGCGCCGATATCCTGCATATGGAAGGCCGGCAGAAATACACCGTCCAGAATGTGGCCTATACCACCTGTCCCATAGGCAACGACGACTGGACGCTCAAGGCGAGCCAACTGGAAATTGACAGCGACCGCCAAGTGGGGGTGGCACGCAACGCTCGCGTTGAGTTTCTGGGCATGCCTATTTTGTATATGCCGTGGATGGATTTTTCGCTCAGCGACAAACGTCAATCTGGTTTTCTTAGTCCGGTTTTCGGTAGTACAGCAAAGAGCGGTAGTGAATTGACGCTGCCCTATTACTGGAACATCGCACCCAACCGTGATGCAACCATTGCGCCGCGCGCAATGGTCAAACGGGGACTGATGCTTAACAACGAATTTCGCTATCTGGACAAAAATTATGCCGGTGAGGCTCATCTGGACATATTACCCAATGATGCGCTTACCAACAGCACCCGCTTACACACATCGCTCAAGCATACGCAGAACCTGGGTTATGGGTTTAGCGCATCGACAAACTTCAACTATGTTTCAGACGATGCCTATTTCCGTGATCTGTCGAACACCGTAAGCAGTACGTCACTAACCAATCTGGAGCGCGAAGGCGTACTGTCATATGGCGGTGGCTGGTGGAATGCATCGGCACGGATGCAGAGCTATCAAACCTTGCAGGATCCGACCGTGCCCGTGGCGGAGCCCTATCGACGCTTGCCGCAAATAACCTTGGGCGCGCTACGTCCGCTGGCTGGGGCAAATATGGCGTTTACCGGAGAATTTGTAAGTTTCAGTCATCCCACTTCCGTTAATGGGCGGCGTCTGGTGATGTATCCCAGCATGAGCTACCCGCTAATTACTACACCCTCATTTTTTGTGACCCCAAAAATTGGCGTGCATTACACCTATTATTCGCTGGGTGCAAACAATTTGGGTGGGCTGCCCGATACTGCCCGCACCTTGCCGATTGTCAGCCTGGACAGCGGCATGGTGCTGGAACGTGATTGGAGTCTGGGTGGGAAAAATTACGTGCAGACCTTGGAACCGCGCGCTTATTTCTTGTACATCCCCTATCGCAATCAAGACCTGCTGCCGAATTTCGACACCGCCCAAGCCGACTTCAACTTTGCCCAGATGTTCACCGAAAATCGTTTTTTCGGTAGCGACCGTATCGGTGATGCCAAACAAGTAACGCTGTCGCTTACCTCGCGCCTGCTTGATGCCAATACCGGTGCGGAACGGTTGCGCGTAGCCATCGGTCAGCGCTTCAGCTTTACGACACCACAGGTAAATCTGCTGACCCCCGAACAAGTTACCAACAATAAATCGGACATTTTGCTTGCTGTCTTAGGTCAAGTCACACCCAAATGGTCGGTGAACAGCGCCTTCCAGTACAACCCCAACATGGGGCGCGGAGAGAAATTAAACATGGGAGCGCGTTACCAGCCGGAAAGTGGCAAAGTGCTCAACCTGGGTTACCGCTTTACGCGTGACAGCCTGAGGCAGGTGGACATATCCACCCAGTGGCCATTGTGGAGGCGTTGGAGCGCGATGGCACGCTGGAATTATTCCCTGCAGGATAACCGTGTTTTGGAGCTGCTGGGCGGGCTCGAGTATAATGAAAACTGCTGGGCAGCACGACTGGTGGTACAACGTTTTGCCACTGCCACCAATGAACTTTCAACCGGTATCTTTATGCAATTGGAATTAAATGGTTTGGTCAGGGTAGGCTCCGACCCATTGAATACATTGCGCCAGAGCATTGCCGGCTTTACAAAAGTGAACCAGCCCATAGTTGCAAGCCCAGAGCAGGGATTACGCTAACAAATTCTCACTTAGGAAATTAAAGATATTATGCTGCATATCAAGTTGATGCTGGCGTTTCTTCTGTCGCTAGCCTGCACGACAAACGTCTCCGCAGCTGGCTTGCACAAAACCACCGATACAACGAAAAAACTCAAGGCGCAAACTCAGCCTGCGCCTGCTGTCGCTGATTTGCCTGCACCGGTCGTACCGAAAAAAATCACATCGCAAACTGAACCTATATTGGTCGATCAGATTGTTGCTGTGGTAAACAACGACGCGATTACCCGCTACGAACTTGAAGACCGGCTCGGCACCATAGAGCGTCAATTGAAAAAACAGGGCACAGCGTTACCTGACACAGCAATGTTGAAAAAACAGATACTGGAGCGCATGATCACGGAAGTATTGCTGGCCCAATTTGCCAAGGAAACCGGCATTCGCATTGATGATGTCCAGCTCGACAAAACCATGCAGCGCATCGCAAAGGAAAATAAATTCCCCTCGTTGGTCGAATTTCGCGCCCAGCTAGAGAAGGAAGGCGTGGATTTCAAAAAGTTTCGAGAGGAAGTTCGCGGCGAAATTATTACCGCTCGTCTGCGTGAGCGCGAAGTGGATAGTAAACTGGTGATTAGCGAGGGCGAAGTCGATAACCACCTTATTAACCAGGCCAAGCAAATAGGTAAGGGTGAGGAATTCCGTTTAGCACACATTTTGGTACTGGTGCCGGAACAGGCCAGTGCCGATAAAATCCAGACTACCCGACAACGCGCCGAGCAAGCCTTGTCTCAATTGCGCGGCGGCGCGGAATTCGCTCAGGTGGCGGCAGGATTTTCTGATGCCAAAGACGCCTTGGAAGGCGGCAATCTGGGCTGGCGATCGGCTGACCGCACGCCTGCCATTTTTCTGGAAATACTTAGAAAGATGTCTCCCGGCGAAACCAGCCCGGTATTTCGTAGCCCTAACGGTTTCCACATTCTCAAGCTGATCGAGAAACGCAGCAAAGAGAATCCAGTGGTTATCTCCCAGACCCAGGCACGTCACATCCTGATCAAAACCAGCGAACTGGTGCCAGAGAATGAAGCCAAGAGTCGTCTGATGGTTATCAAACAGCGCATAGAGAAGGGCGCTGATTTTTCCAAGCAGGCCAAACTTTATTCCGAGGACGGCAGCGCCGCGAAGGGTGGTGATCTAGGCTGGCTTTCACCCGGCGAAACGGTGCCTGAATTTGAGACCGCGATGAATCAATTGGAAGTCGGACAGATGAGTGGCGTCGTGCAGTCTGCCTTCGGCTGGCATCTAATTCAGGTATTGGAACGCCGCAGCACCGATGTCAGTGTCAAAGAGAAAAAGAAACAGGCGCAACTGGCGATACGTGCCGAAAAATCCGACGCTGCCTATCAGGACTGGCTGCGCCAGTTGCGCGACGGGGCGACCATCGAGTATCGCCTCGAACCAGCGCTCTGATGGCGCAAACCGCGCTGTTTGCTATTGCCGCCGGCGAGCCCGCTGGCATAGGCCCCGACCTATGTCTCCAATTGGCCCAAGAGGGGCAGGCATTGGTGGTGCTGGCCGACAAGAACATGCTGCAACAACGCGCAGCGTTGCTTGGGCTAAATATTCAATGGCATGATTATGATCCGCAGCAAATATCGCCTCTTCCATCCGGGCATTTACGAGTGCTGCATGTGCCGACGTCACAACCCGTTCAGGCCGGCCAGCTCAATCCAGCCAATAGTCCTTATGTTCTCAATCTGCTAATCCGCGCGATGCAAGGTTGCCAGTCGGGCGAATTCGCTGGCATGGTCACCTTGCCTGTACACAAAGGTGTCATCAATGATGCTGGCATTCCTTTCACTGGACACACTGAATTTCTAGCGGAAAAATTGCATGCCGAGCAAGTGGTCATGATGCTCGTTGGCGGTGGCTTGCGTGTAGCGCTGGCCACCACTCACCTGTCTTTGCGGCAAGTGGCCGACGCCATTACGCCTGCATTATTAGAAAATGTGCTGCGCGTTATTCAACGTGATCTTATGCGGCGTTTCGGTATTGCCAAGCCCAGCATTCTGGTTGCCGGACTCAATCCTCATGCAGGTGAGGGCGGCTATCTTGGACGCGAAGAAATCGACATCATGATTCCGGTGCTGGATCGATTGCGCGCGCAAGGCATGAATGTCAGCGTCCCCCTACCCGCCGACACGCTTTTTACCCCGCAACGGCTGGCACAATGCGACTGCGTGCTGGCCATGTACCACGACCAAGGCTTGCCGGTATTGAAGCACGCCAGCTTCGGGCGGGGAGTAAATGTGACGCTGGGCCTGCCCATCATTCGTACTTCCGTGGATCACGGTACCGCCCTGGAACTGGCCGGTAGTGGGCGCGCCGAGGCAGGCAGCATGCTTGAAGCGATTCAAATGGCAGCAGATATGGCGCAACACGGAAGGTTGCATGATCCAGCCCTCCCTTGATCGAGAGATCGTTATCCTCGCGAAAGCAGACATGAAAATTTCCTGGTACTTCCATGCATAAAGCACGTAAAAGGTTTGGTCAAAATTTCCTGGTGGATGAGCAAATCATTGCCGACATCATCCGCGTCATCCGCCCGGAAGCAGCAGACATCATGGTGGAAATCGGCCCTGGCCTGGGTGCGCTGACTCGTCCTTTGCTGCAGCGGCTTAATCAACTGCATGTAGTGGAGATCGATCGCGACATTATCGCGCACCTAGAACAAGACTACCCGCAGGATAAGCTGATCATCCATGCGGGCGATGCACTTAAATTTGATCTGGCTCAATTGCCCGCGCCTTTGCGCATTGTCGGCAATCTGCCCTATAACATTTCTTCTCCGCTGTTGTTCCATTTTTCAGACTACTGTGAACGCATACGCGACATGCACTTTATGTTGCAGAACGAAGTAGTGGAGCGCATGGTAGCTGAGCCATCAACCCCAGCTTACGGCCGTTTATCGGTGATGCTGCAATACCGTTTCCAAATGGAAAAGTTGCTCGACGTTCCGCCGGAATCTTTTCGTCCCTCACCCAAAGTGGATTCCGCCATCGTGCGCATGATCCCGCTGCCAGCCAGCGAAGTGCTGGTGCAAAACGAAAAATTATTTGCACAAATTGTCGCCGC
>CAIRGS010000243.1 GCA_903878125.1 uncultured Nitrosomonadales bacterium
CCATGAGCTTTGAATATATCGAGGTACTCTATAACCGGAAAAGGCAGCACTCATCACTGGGCTATAAGTCGCCAATACGGTTTCTGGATGATTGGCTTATTACTCAACAGAAAGAGAAACTGGTAGCATAAACCCCACCTCTTGGAAGACGAAAAACCGGGGGAACCTCACTATCTATTCTTGAAGGACGGCCGCGGTTTCAGCAGTCTTGCTGTCCAATAATCTGAACGCGGTTGACTTCATATCTCACTGTTTAGTTTTGTGAGGCCACCTCTGCTTAGGCTACACGGTCAATATTTGCGAAAATTTAAAGTATGGAATCGCCAAAACTGGTGATAAATGCCGCTCAAAAATCGCCTTATTAGTTTCATAGCGCTTAGTTTTTTTATTTGCGGCGTAACGGTAATTTCATAACTATTAAGAATGTTGATAGCTTTGGTAAAATCAACAATGTAGGGTTCGTAGACATTCTCAATCAAAGTATTTGGCAACCCATATCTTGGCCCGAGGTCAATCTTGCGCCCCTCAGAAATTCTCAGACCATGGAAATGATAGAAAATGCATTGACTAAAGGGGAATCTGGCGGCATTCCAAGGGGCTTGTAACCATTCCTGTCGATCCAATACATGCACAAAACTTTCGAATCGTTTTGGCCAATCATCAAGATATTTTTGATCGCCAAATTTGCCATCTTCAAAACGATCAAAACACCATTCAACACATCGTTCTTCCCACCATTTTCTTACAACCTCTCCGCCATCTCGTGTGAAGGTCATAATTTGAACACAAAATTGGCCAGTAGTTGCCGACTGGTCGTATTCAGGCGCGTAGGAGTGATCCGTTATCAGCACATCTTTTCCTGAAGTATCAAACTCGCGGAAAATCGGAGCCGGATTTTTTCTGAGCCATACATCCGCGTCAAGGTAAGTTACGCGATTCACTTCTGAATCCGTCTCAAACACAAAACGTGGCGCAAACGGCGTTAGTGTCCAGCAATATTCACCTTTGCTGCGAGAGGCCTTGGCCGCCAGCAACTCTGGGGTCTCCAACTGACTCAATTTCAAAAGTCGGACATTGGTCAAATTAAGCTTGGTTAGCGCGGCATACGCGTCGTCATCCACACATAACACCCAAAGTGTGTAAGTGCCTGCGTAACGTTCCATGGACATATGCAGCGCAAGCCCTTGGGGTAGAAAAAGACTATCAAACAGCGTGACGTAATGCTCCATCATGCCCCCTGAAACGAATTGACGGCTCTAATGACTGCTGCAATATCGCTATCCGTCATCTGGGGATGACACGGCAATGAAAGGCAAGTTGCCGCGTGACATTCGGTGTTTCCCAATCCCCGAGGATCTCGTGCCACATACAGGCAGGGCTCTTGATGATGGATAGGTATAGGGTAGTGAATGTGCGATTGCACCTGGCTCTGTTGCAAATGCGTTTGTAGCGCGTCGCGTTGTTCGCAAGTGACTACGTATAGATGAAACACATGCGCCAATGACCCTTCCGGCGAAGCAAGAAGGCGGACTTTCGGATTATTAATTCCAGCTTGGTAAGCATTAGCAATCTGGCGGCGGCGCTCAGTGAATTCCAGCAACCACTTCATTCGTTCGGCCAGCATGGCAGCATGAATTTCATCCAGGCGACTGTTCATCCCAAGCTCAGGATGGTGGTAGCGAACACTCTGCCCGTAGTTACGCAGACGCTCTGCACGCCGTGCAAGCGGCGCATCATTGGTAACCAGCATACCCGCATCGCCTGGCGCCCCGAGATTTTTGGTCGGATAAAAACTGTATGCCCCTGCTGCGCCAAAACTACCGGCAACCTTCCCCTGCCATGTCGCTAGATGTGTTTGAGCACAATCTTCGACCAACTTAATTCCATGCCCGGCGCAAAAGTCAGACCAGCCATTCATGTTGCGAACCTGGCCGTAGAGATGCACTAGTAGCAATGCCTTTGTCTTGGGCGAAACACACC
>CAIRGS010000244.1 GCA_903878125.1 uncultured Nitrosomonadales bacterium
AACCGGATACCGTCATGCGGTATGTCGAGCGAGTGCGAGGGCCTGTTCATATAAATATGTGACCCGCCAGCATCAATGCAAAATTAAACCGGAAAAAGTAGGCTAACCACCATGCGGCAACGACTGCAGCGAGGTCATGCGTCATTGCAATCAGTGAGCGTAGGTTTAGGTTATGTCGAAGAATTCTTTCGATCACTGCAGTGGCGAATCCAATAACGTTCAAAAGAGAACATCATCAACAGATAAGCTGCGCAGCATACCACGATGGTTCCGAGTTGAATGGTGGCCTCTTGATGCGTTGCCCATAAGGCGATTGCCCCGGCAGCCAGCATCAGCACATAACTGAGCAATGCTGTATTGCGATGACCGAATCCGCTTCGTACCAGTCGTTGGTAATAATGCTCAAAATGGGCCTGCCAAACTTTCTCACCGAGGAGGCTGCGTTTGACCAGCGTAACGGTGGCATCTGCAATGAATGGAGAAAATACGAGCAGTGGTAGCCAGAACGGCCACATACCATCTCTCCAACCGATCACGCCAATGACGGCTACCAAAAAACCTAAGGGGATCGAGCCTGAATCACCCATAAAAATACGCGCCGGATGAAAATTGAATAACAAAAACGCCGCAGCAGCGGCAGCAATGCAGAAATTTAGTATAGCAAATGTCTCATTCCCGGCGATCCAGGCAGCGATACCGTAGAAACTAAAGCCGATCAGCGTCATCCCTCCAGCCAATCCATCTGAGCCATCCATGAAATTATAAAGATTGGTCATCCAGGCGATGGCAAATGCGACGATGATAGTGAGTAGCCATCCATGTGTCGGAAAAAGAAGCGTGGAAGACAGCCACACTGCAATGATTACATGGGTCAACATTCTCTGCCAGATGGATAGCGTAAAAATATCGTCGGCGAGAGACACGGCCACCAACACACAGACGGCGAGCCAGATTGGGGTGGTCAGTACAGCAGGGAGCAGAGCCCATGAAGTCAGTATCCCCAGCACTAAACCGACACCGCCGGTTCGGGGGACGGGCGTGGTATGGAGAGAGCGGGAGTTAGGAAGATCCACGATCTTGAGGGTATTGCTTCTGATCAGCCAACAGATCGAGGCGAGAGTTGCTACAAATGAGAGTAACGGTGTAGCCGCGAGAGGGAATGGAAGGCTGGCGATCATTACACTGAATTATACTTGTGAGCATTACTTTGTAGGTAGCGCTTTCACGTGAAATAACCTTCAAAATCAATCGTATTTATTTTGTCCGTGTAGCCACCGCGCCGTTTCCGCCAATCCCTGCTCCAGCGTATAGGGTGGCGTCCAGTCTAATTCACTACGAATTTTACTGCTGTCGATACACAGTGAGCCCAGTAATCTTGCAATCTCATCGGATTTCCCCGTCAGCATGCCTGCCAGTTCCATCAGTCCCAAAGGACATGGCCACAATCTCGAGGGCTTACCCAGTGCCTGGGCAATGCGGGAAATCAGTTCGGCGGTAGAAACGTCTTCACCGTCGCTCATAAGATAGGTCTTCCCGGCAGCAGCGGGGTGCGTCAAGCAGGTGGCAATGGCGTCTGTGAGATTATCAAGATAAATGAGACTACGGCGGTTTCTTGCTAAAGTTAATGGCATTGGGATGCCGTGATTAACTGCCTGCAACAGCCGTAGAAAATTCCCCTTTACCCCAGGGCCATACACCAACGGACAGCGAAGAATAACCAATTCTAATCCGGTTTCAGCCGCGATCTGAGTGAGCGCCTGTTCTGCTTCCCACTTTGAAATGGCATAAGGATCCTGTGGTTTGGCTGGGGAGGCCTGAACAAACGGCGCATCCGATGGAGCACTTTCGCCATTGACCTTGATCGAGCTTAAAAAAACTAGGCGCTTCACTCCGCAGTGTGCTGCCGCCCATGCTAGGGTTTTGGTGCCCAGCGTGTTGACGCAGCGAAATTCCGTTAGCGGGTCTTGTGAGTAGTCGTGCATCACATGCACGCGGGCGGCGCAATGGATGACAGTTTGTACACCGGCGAGGGCATCATGCCAGTCAGTAGCGGCGTCCAGTTTGGTCACAATACGGTAATCCACTCTCGGCACAAGAGCGTCGGGCGAGTTGCGTACCGTAGCAATGGTATCAAAGTCACGCGAAACAAGATGGCTGCATAAGGCGATGCCGACAAAGCCTGAAGCACCAGTTACCAAGACCTTCACAGAGAGGTCACCGCGAAGGTAGAGTAGATGTAGAGCAGAGTAAATCTACAACTGGTAGGTAGGCGGGTCGAGAAGAAGATATCCGCAGCATCAGTCTTACAGAGCCATCCATTAGTTCAATTTGGACCACACTGTCCGATTGATGTAATCCACGTAACTCATTACCACGCGGAGTAATTGCTTTGAGACTGGGCCACTCTCATAGTCGTCCACTGCGGACATTACTCTTATCCCTTTTTTATGCTGAGTGATAATTACTTTTACAGCATCCAGCACATCATCTTTTTTCAGGCCGCTCATAATAAGTGTACCCACATCCATGCCTTCAGGCCGTTCATGTGCGTTGCGGATGGTGACTGCTGGCAGATTCAGCAATGAGGCCTCTTCGGTAATCGTGCCGCTATCCGATACGACGCAGAGTGTTTCCATTTGTAACTTGATATAGTCGTGAAACCCGAAGGGTTTGACGAACTGGATAAACGGGTTAAGTTCGCCAATTTCCAAGGCGTCTAGTCTTTTTCTCGTCCTTGGATGGGTCGACACAATAACAGGATAACCGTAGGTGCTTGCCAGCGCGTTGAGCATCTCGACAAGGTCAAGAAGATTTGCTGGCGTATCCACATTTTCTTCACGGTGGGCGCTGACAATAAAATACTTGCTACTTTCCAGACCTAGGCGAGATAAAACATCGGATTTCTGAATACTAGGCATGTAATAGTCCAGCACTTCTCGCATGTGTGAACCTGTTTTAATGATTGTTTCGGGGCGAATTCCTTCGGCAATCAGGTAACGGCGTGCATGTTCTGTCAGTACCAGATTGATGTCGCTTAGATGATCCAGAACTTTTCGGTTCAGTTCTTCCGGAACTCGTTGGTCAAAGCAGCGATTGCCTGCCTCCATGTGGAATACTGGGATTTTCCTGCGTTTTGCGGCAATCACCGATAAGCTTGAATTGGTATCGCCATACAACATAACCGCATCCGGTTGTTCTTTTTCCATCACTTCATCGGCTTTCATGATCACCTGGCCGATTGTTTGCGCGGCATTCTCCCCTGCTGCTTCCAGGAAATAATTAGGTTTTCGAATTCCGAGATCTTCAAAAAAAACTTGATTTAGTTCGTAATCGTAGTTTTGGCCGGTATGCACCAAAATGTGCTGTGTATGCCGATCGAATTCAGCAATAACGCGACTCATTTTAATAAGCTCAGGCCGAGTTCCGACAATCGTCATAACTTTAAGCATTGAGTTCAGCCTTAATATAATCTAGCTTTAGCAACAGTACTTTCACTTGCTCAACGTTAAGCCTCTCAGTGTTGTGCGATGTATAGTCATCAAGGTGCGAGATTCTTTCTTCACCGGCATTAAAGTACATGTTGTAATTGAGATCACGATTATCAGCCGGAATTCGGTAATAACGTAGCATATCTTCCGCCCGCGCCATCTCTTCGCGCGAAACAAGCGATTCATACAGTTTCTCACCGTGACGGGTACCAATGATTTGGATCGGGTTGTCTTTGTCAAAAAGCTCTTTGAGGGCCTGTGCCAAATCACCCACGGTAGAGGCAGGTGCTTTCTGTATGAAAATATCGCCTTGGGCGCCATGCTCATATGCGTGCAGCACCAAATCAACGGAATCTTCCAGCGACATCAGGAAGCGTGTCATATTTGGATCAGTGATTGTCAGGGGCTTTCCTTCTTTTAGCTGGGATACAAAAAGTGGAATCACCGACCCGCGTGAGGCCATTACGTTTCCATAGCGCGTAGCACAAAGAACGGTTTCACCCTCATTCTGCATCCGCGCCTTGGCAATCATGAATTTTTCCATCAATGCTTTGGACAGGCCCATGGCATTGATTGGATAGACGGCCTTGTCGGTACTCAATACCACCACGCGCTGAACGTTATTCGCGATCGCAGTAGCCATGACA
>CAIRGS010000245.1 GCA_903878125.1 uncultured Nitrosomonadales bacterium
CTGGTGCACAGACTGGTACCGGCAAGACGGCTGGCTTCACCCTGCCTATTCTGCAACGTCTTACTGCTTCTGCGAAACCTGTAACTGGTAAGGCACCGATTCGCGCGTTGGTTCTTATCCCCACGCGCGAGCTTGCCGCACAGGTAGAAGAGAGCGTGCGCGATTATGGCAAATACCTCAAGCTTACTTCGATGACTATGATCGGTGGCGTTAACATCAATCCGCAAATACAGCGCTTAAAAAGCCGTGTGGATATTTTAGTTGCCACACCTGGCCGGTTGCTCGATCACTTGCAGCAGAAGACGTTGGATCTGTCGCATATAGAAATTCTGGTGCTGGATGAGGCCGACCGCATGCTGGACATGGGCTTCATCCGCGACATCAAAAAAATTCTGGCTATCTTGCCCAGGCAGCGGCAAAACCTGCTGTTTTCCGCCACCTTTTCCGACGAGATCAAGAATCTGGCCGATGGTCTGCTCAACAAACCGGCGATGATAGAAGTGGCGCGCCGCAACGCCACTGCAGAACTGATCACACAGAAAATTTACCCGGTGGATCGCGAAAGAAAGCGTGAGTTGCTCACCCATCTTATCAAGGAACATAACTGGCATCAGGTGCTGGTATTTACCCGCACCAAACATGGTGCCAACAAGTTAGCTGAACAACTCAACAAGGACGACATTCCAGCGCTGGCTATCCATGGCAATAAAAGCCAAGCGGCACGTACCCGCGCATTGGCGGAATTTAAAACCGGAAAACTGCAGGTGCTGGTGGCGACTGATATTGCTGCGCGTGGTATCGACATCATTGAATTGCCGCACGTAGTTAACTTTGAGATGCCCAATGTATCGGAAGATTATGTCCACCGCATTGGACGCACCGGACGCGCGGGCAGCGAAGGCGAGGCAAGTTCCCTGGTATGTATTGATGAGCATAAGCTGCTGCATGACATTGAGCGACTGACCAAGCGTGAAATTCCGGTTGTGCAGGTGCCGGGCTTCGAGCCTGATCCTCGCATCAAGGCAGAACCTATTTTAAACGGTCAGAATCGCGGTCAAGCTGGTGGGCGTGGCCAAGGTCAGGGTCAAGGCCGGGGTCAAGGCCAGAGCCAAGGGCAACGTAATCGGACAGCGCCGCGCGCGGGCAGTGGCCAAGTCCGCACCAGTGCTGCTACTGGCAAGCCTGCTGCTCGTACACCGGCATCGCGTTCCGGTGGATATGGCCGCTAAACAATGTCTTCACCAGACGAAAAAATCATAGCCGCAACCAAACTGTGGTTGGAGCGGGCAGTCATTGGCCTCAATTTGTGCCCGTTCGCCAAGGCCGTTCACGTGAAAAATCAGATACGCTATGTGGTGAGCAGCGCGACTACGCATGAGGACTTGCTCAGAGACCTCATGCGAGAGCTGGAAGTGTTGGCCGAAACGCCAGCTACAAATATCGACACAACCTTGCTTGTTCATCCCTATGTGCTCACTGATTTTATCGAGTACAACGACTTTCTCGATGTAGCCGATGCGGCGCTGGAAGACATGGATTTGGAAGGTTTGTTGCAAGTGGCCAGTTTTCACCCGCAGTATCAGTTTGACGGGACGCAGCCTGACGATATCGAAAATTACACCAACCGGTCGCCGTACCCCATGTTGCATCTGCTGCGCGAAGCGAGTGTCGTGCAGGCAGTGTCGGCTTTTCCTGAGTCAGAGAAAATATTCGACAAGAACATTGAAACACTGCGCCGTTTGGGTCACGCAGGCTGGAATGACTTGGGGCTGGTTAAGGTGAGCCCTCCCCAGGAAGATGAATGACTGCGCAAAGAGCTGTAACAGTGACATCGCCAACTTTTTCTATACTTACCCCCGATTGCGTCATGAACGCACTGGACAGCTTGGGTTGCCACAGCGATGGTCGCCTGCTGGCACTTAACAGCTATGAGAACCGCGTTTATCAGGTAGGGATGGAAGAAGGTTCGCCGCTGGTCGCAAAATTCTATCGGCCGGAGCGCTGGACGAATGCGGCCATACTCGAAGAACACGCTTTCGTGCAGGAGCTGGTCGAGCGCGAAATTCCGGTAGTGTCTGCTTTGGAGTTGGGCGGCAAAACGCTGCACACCTTCGAAGGATTTCGCTTCGCCGTTTTTCCCAAGCATGGCGGACGCGCACCTGAATTGGAAGATCGAAACACGCTGGAATGGATGGGCCGCTTTCTTGGGCGCATTCACGCCATTGGCGCGCTCAAACCGTTTCAGCATCGCCCCACACTGGATATAGCGAGCTTCGGTTTAGAACCGCTTGATTTTTTACTGACCAATAATTTTATCCCGGCTGATCTTGATGCGGCCTATCGCAGCGTAGCAGAGCAGGCACTGGCGGGTGTGCGCCATTGCTTTGAGCGTGCCGGCAGCAAGGTAAGAGCGCTACGTCTGCATGGAGATTGTCATGCGGGTAATGTGCTGTGGACGGATGATGGTCCGCACTTCGTTGACTTTGACGATAGCCGCATGGGCCCTGCTGTGCAGGACTTGTGGATGCTGTTGTCGGGCGAGCGTGCTGACATGGCGCGGCAGTTGAATGACGTGCTGGCTGGGTATGAAGACTTTTACGATTTTGATTCATGTGAGTTGCATCTGGTCGAAGCACTGCGTACCTTGCGCTTGATTCATTATTCCGCCTGGCTGGCACAGCGCTGGGATGACCCAGCCTTCAAGCAAGCTTTCCCGTGGTTTAATACCCAACACTATTGGCAAGATCGCATTCTGGAATTGCGCGAGCAGATCGCGCTGATGGATGAACCACCGCTATGGCCGGTTTAATTGATGGGCTCTGATATGCAAACTCGTTGCGCTTGCGATAGCAATAAAAATTTCACAGACTGTTGTGGGCGTTATATCGGGGGCAACACGCCTGCTCCCAGTGCTGAAGCATTGATGCGCTCCCGCTATGTCGCTTACACATTGGAATGCGAGGATTACATACTGGCAACTTGGCATCCATCTACTCGCCCCGCCCCGCAGGATGCGGCTGATAAAGTTAAGACAAAGTGGCTGGGGTTGGAGGTGAAGCGCCATGAGCACAATCTTCAGAAACCGGACCGCGCCGTAGTGGAGTTTGTGGCGCGCTATAAAGTAGGGGGTCGTGCACATCGACTGCACGAAGTGGGTCGCTTCGTGCGCGAAGGCGAACAATGGTTTTATGTGGATGGAGACATCCGCTAAGTTAGACTTGGCACCTTACAGCTGTTAGATGTACTTAATTTATTGCAATACCCTATTTTCGCGAGAACATTCATCATGGCAACGGATTCTGTAACACAGCCTGTACTACAAGCAATTGACGCACCCGCGCCTGTCGTGCGTGATTTAATCACGCGCGAAGTGGCACGCCGTCGTACCTTCGGCATCATCTCCCACCCGGATGCGGGCAAAACCACGCTGACAGAAAAATTACTGCTGTTTTCCGGCGCGATTCAATTGGCGGGTACAGTGAAGGCACGCAAGAGTGGTCGCCACGCAACGTCCGACTGGATGGACATCGAGAAGCAACGGGGCATTTCTGTAGCCAGCTCAGTGATGCAGTTCGAATATCGTAACCATGTAGTTAATCTGCTCGATACCCCTGGTCACCAGGATTTTTCAGAAGACACTTACCGCGTGCTCACCGCTGTGGATTCCGCGCTTATGGTTATCGACGCGGCCAAGGGCGTGGAAACGCAAACCATCAAATTGCTCAACGTGTGCCGGATGCGCAACACGCCCATCATAACTTTCATTAACAAGATGGATCGTGAAACACGCGACCCGGTGGAATTGCTGGATGAGGTTGAGTCGGTCCTTAATATCCAGTGCGCACCGGTGACTTGGCCGCTGGGGATGGGTAAGACTTTTCGAGGTGTCTATCACTTATTGCGCGATGAGATTCTACTGTTCGCGGCGGGCGAAGAACGCGCCGATCAGGATTTTGAAATAGTTAAAGGCATCGATAACCCGCGCCTTGTAGAAATGTTCCCTCTGGAAATAGAACGGCTCAAAGCAGAGGTTGAGCTATTACATGGGGCTTCTCATCCTTTTGATCTGGCCGCGTTTCTGGCCGGCACGCAAACCCCCGTTTTCTTCGGCTCCGCTATCAACAACTTCGGCGTGCGCGAAATTCTCAACGCCCTGTTGGATTGGGCGCCGGCGCCGTGCGCACGCGATGCCACTGTACGTGTTGTTGCACCTAGCGAGGCGGCTTTTACCGGCTTCGTGTTCAAGATTCAAGCCAACATGGACGCAAATCACCGTGACCGCATCGCCTTCTTACGTGTTTGCTCCGGGCGCTTCGAGCGTGGCATGAAGATCAGGCACCTGCGGATTAACCGCGAAATTCGTGTGTCCAACGTGGTCACCTTTATGGCCTCCAGCCGCGAGCAGGTAGAGGAAGCATACGCCGGTGACATTATCGGCCTACCCAACCACGGCAACATGCAGATCGGCGACAGCTTTTCCGAAGGCGAGCTATTGCAATTCACCGGCATTCCTTATTTCGCGCCAGACTTCTTCCGCTCCGTGCGCATCCGGAACCCGATCAAGGTCAAGCAACTACATAAAGGTTTGCAGCAGCTGGGTGAAGAGGGCGCGGTACAAGTATTCAAGCCAGTGAGTGGCGGTGATTTAATTCTGGGCGCGGTCGGCGTACTGCAGTTTGATGTAGTGGCCAGCCGCTTGATGGGCGAATACGGCGTGGATGCGGTATTCGACGGCACCAATACCACGAGCGCGCGCTGGGTTACTTGCGACGACAAAAAAATGCTCGCCGATTTTGAAAAGGCCCTGTCACACAACGTCGCCTACGATGCAGCCAACAACATGGCCTATCTCGCACCGAACAGCGTCAACCTCAAGCTCACCCAGGAACGCTGGCCAAAAGTGGTTTTTCACACTACGCGCGAACATGCGGTGAAGCTGTAGGGCACCTCTAGTCGATTTTCTACTATAAAGACTTCCATGCAACAATTTGAATTCAAGCTTAATGGCGAATTTGTCGAACTCAACCAATTGCTTAAAATGGTTGGCGTGTGCGATAGCGGCGGAGCGGGCAAGGTACTGGTCGCGGCAGGTGTGGTGTCGGTAAACGGGCACGTGGAATTGCGCAAAACCTGCAAAATACGTGCCGGGTCAGTGGTGACTCTGGGCGAC
The DNA here is from genome assembly GCA_903878125.1 of uncultured Nitrosomonadales bacterium. Lineage (GTDB taxonomy): Bacteria > Pseudomonadota > Gammaproteobacteria > Burkholderiales > Gallionellaceae > Nitrotoga. The sequence goes on from CAIRGS010000245.1 coordinate 5,171, forward strand.
GTGCGCATCACAGTGCTTGCATAAGCTTCATGCTGTATATCTCCCACAACGTTACCATTGCTGATCATGAGATCGAGCTAACCGCCGTGCGTGCGCAGGGGGCGGGCGGACAGAACGTCAACAAGGTTTCCAGCGCTGTGCATCTGCGTTTCGACATCAATGCCTCATCGTTGCCGGAAGCATTTAAAGCGCGGCTCCTTGAACTGCATGATCACCGCATCACCAAAGATGGCGTGGTGATTATCAAGGCGCAGGAATTTCGCAGTCAGGAAATGAATCGTGGCGAGGCATTGCGACGCTTGAAAGAGTTGGTGCAGAGTATCGCGGTGTTGCCCACCGTCCGTCGCGCAACAAAACCTACGCGCAGTTCGCAGAGAAAGCGTATGGACAGCAAAGCCAAGCATGGCGCAACTAAAAGTATGCGTGGCCGGGTGGTGGAATAACTTGACAGGAGCAAGCATGGCCCATATCTGCATGAGATGGATTCAGGAGTTATATGGCTATTAAAGCAACCATCTTCAAAGCCAATCTGCAAATCGCGGATATGGAACGTCACTATTACCAAGATCACGCGCTAACCCTTGCGCGACACCCTTCTGACACAGACGAACGCATGATGGTGCGGTTGTTGGCCTTTGCGTTGCATGCCCATGAATATCTGGAGTTCGGCCAAGGGATGACCGCTGATGATGAGGCGGATTTATGGCGGAAAGATTTAACGGGTGCGATTGAGTTGTGGATAGACGTCGGGCTTCCCGACGAAAAACTAATACGTAAAGCCTGTGGCCGCTCCAATCAAGTGATTGTTTACACCTATGGCGGCCGCGTTGCAGATATGTGGTTCGCACAAAACAGCAGTCAATTCGAACGACTCAAGAATCTAAGCGTAATTAACCTGCCCATGGAAAACACGCGTGCCATCGCCAAGCTGGCTCAGCGCAACATGCAATTGCAATGCACCATTCAGGATGAGCAGGTATGGTTGAGCGACGGGAATGACAGCGCGCAAGTGGAACGGGTGTTGCTAAAAGGTTCATCCACTCGCGGGCATTGAGCGCAGCTAGTCGGCGCTCGAAGAATTGCTTAATTTCAATCGTTGCCGCCACAACACAGCACTTGCCCAACTCAGCGCGGCAAGCATAACCAAGCCGCCAAGCGTATGTGCCATCGCACCCCAGTGCTGAGCATTGGAGCGTTGACCCAAGCTGTCGAGCAAATATATCCAATCGTGCGGGCCGTCTTCGCCGACACTTCCTCCGAGCAAAATTAATTGCGGCTGCAGAGCATCATAAATGTAAGGCGCAAGATCTATCAGGCTGACACTTGCCCACCATAGCCCGATCGCGGCACCGAAGTTGTCGCGATTTATCCAGATAAAAGCGATGGCAATCCCGCCGGGTAATGCCAGCTGAAACAGGCTGCCGCCGAGAATGGTGAGCCATCGGCCGAAGGGCATGAACAACACGTGCCCGGCCTCGTGGATGGGAAGCAGGATATTGTGCATGAAGGAGCCGCCTATCTCGCCGCTACGGTAATCATAAGCAAAAAGTTTCCAGCTCCACCACGCTAGAAGTGCGAGCAGCAGACAACGCCCATAGAAAGATAGCTTATCCATCTGCTCCTTGGGAGTGAGAAAATCCTGCATGCGTTCGCGCCAATTGCGAGTGGTCATGCCTGGCTCGGCATCGTAAATTACGGGTGCTTCTGTCGATGATTGCCACTTAAAAAGATAAATGCCGCAGGCAGGGCATGTGGCATTGCTCGGTAAAGATTGCGGAAACTTGTATCCGCACTTGGGGCAATCAGTGAAGGTATCAGGCATGACATCCCTGCTTTGCCGGCAAGCCAGCCTCAGACTTGCCGAAAGCTGCGTTGTACTGATTTAGGTGGACGAGCTTTCATCGTTAGCGTGACCGGATTGGTCTGAGGAAGGCGGTGTTTTATCGTCTAATTTGCGCTGTTTTTTTTCTTCTTTCTTTTTTTTCTTGGCTAATTCTTTTTGACGCTTTTCGAATTGAAAATTAGGTTGTACCAATTTATCGCCTTTATTAATAGGATTTATTTAAATGCCCGATTTGCAGTCGCTATTTTCACACATTTACGACTA
>CAIRGS010000246.1 GCA_903878125.1 uncultured Nitrosomonadales bacterium
CTAGGTCTTTTTTCTTTTGTGGGACACTAATGGGACACTCGGCTGCAATAAAACCCAACATTTATATATTGAGAGACCTGATAGGTTTCCTAACTCCCACCCATCCGTTGCCGAGCATATCCCTCTTCTAATACCAGCTAAAACACTTATTATCAGCCCATTCAATAAATAAATTTAAGAAATAACACCCGGAAAATAAGACGTACTGTCCCATAACTGTCCCAAATAGAAAATGTATTAATATTAGTTATTGAACTATAAATAGTATTTATTATATTCCTTATGATTGCATATCATGCGTTGCTATTTATTACCACTTATTGTAGGCTGTTTCTGCGTTTAATCACGGAGGGCAATCATGGCGGCTATCGAGAAGCGTACTACCAATGACGGATTAATCAGCTACCGTGCAAAAATCAGAATCAAAGGCTCCCCAACTCAGTCAGCCACTTTCGAGCGAATCTCTGACGCAAAGAAATGGGTACAGTCCACCGAGGCTGCAATCAAAGAGGGGCGACACTTCAAGACCACCGAAGCAAAGCGTCATACGCTGGCAGAACTGATAGACCGTTACGCAAGGGATGTATTGCCGCAAAAAAAGGGTGCCAAGCTTCAGGGACAACAATTAGGCTGGTGGAAAGCTGCAATCGGCAGTTATGCCTTGGCTGATGTAACCCCTTCTTTGCTGGCAGAGTATCGGGATAAGTTAGCTGGCGGAGTCACTGTCAGAAGGAAGTTACGCTCACCAGCAAGCGTGAACCGCTACATTGCTGCGCTGTCCCATGCTTTCACGATAGCCGTAAAGGAGTGGGGCTGGATGGAAGATAGCCCCATGCGTAAAGTGACCAAGCCAAGGGAGCCACGCGGGCGGGTGCGCTTCCTGTCCGATGAGGAGCGTGTGCGGCTTCTGAAGTCCTGCAAGGAATCGAGTAATCCGTATCTTTATCCGGTGGTAGTGTTGGCGTTATCCACCGGAATGCGGTCGGGTGAAATCATGGGATTGACTTGGGACAATGTGGACTTGAATCGTGGTAGAGCAATCCTGCATGAAACAAAAAATGGCGAACGCCGTGCAGTAGCTTTAACAGGCCATGCGTTGGAACTGCTGAAGGAGCTTGGCAAGGTGCGCCGGATAGATAGCAACCTACTTTTTCCAGCCAAAGAAACCAAGACCATAAAGCCAGTGGATGTTCGCAAGCCATGGGAAACAGCGGTGCAAAAGGCTGAGCTTCACGATTTCCATTTCCATGATCTTCGCCATAGTGCTGCATCCTACCTTGCCATGAATGGAGCAAGCCTAGCCGAAATTGCCGAAGTGCTAGGCCATAAGACCCTGCAAATGGTCAAGCGGTACGCACACCTATCAGAAGGGCATACTGCCCGCGTGGTGGAATCCATGAATAACAAGATTTTTGGAGGTGCGTGATGAATTCTAATCCTCCAGAATCACCGGATGCTGAAGAATTGACCCATGCTGCTATTTGGCATATCGCTTGGGACGTAAGGGAAGGCAAGGCAAACCCAGTTGAGGCCAACCTTCTTTTGGAAAAATTCTGTAATGAGTTTGATAGCGGAATGTTTAATAGTGGAAACCTTACTCAAGACTACTTATTGCGCCATCTTCGGGATGCTTTTCGTGCGTATCTAAATAAAGGAAAGACTATCGAATCCGCGTTAGGGCTAGTGAAGAAGAAAGGGAGGCCCAAGGCTGATGAACAAGTTCGAATGCAAATGGCGGCAGAAGTCTTGCGTCACCGAATGGCAGGCGTGTCGCACCAAGAAGCTTTATCTAATGTATCGGCAAGATTTGGCTGGGGTGAAACTATAATCGCAGAAGCATGGGTAGCATGGCAATTTGAGGCGATTATTCTGCTGCGTATTGAACGCACGGGCGATGACTTCCCTTGGACGTCCACTGAAATTCAGAAGTTGGACGAGATATTCGGTGGCAAGCCTTGGTACGGGATACCAGAAAAAAAACACCCCTTTGACAGTGCGGCGGAAAAATAATCGAGTATACCGACGTGTTCAATTCCTAGCTCTACTCTACCCTCACAATCACGGCAATACTGCTGTGAATTGTAAAAATATGAGGGCTAGAAATGACACTCGAAACTACGCAAACGATCCAAGCAACTTACCCTGACTTGCCTCCGCAACCCCGCATCTTATCTACGGTGCGCCAATTCTCCGAAAAAAACCCTGCTTTCTCCCAAGGCAGTCTGCGAAATCTGATTCATTTATCGACTGAGCGCTATAGCTCTAAGGGGAAAATTCCCGACAATGGTTTCGATACGGCGCTGGTGCGAATTGGCAGGAAAGTGCTGATTGAAGACCAAAAGTTTTTTTTGTGGATCGATGCACAGAATCGGGTGACGAAATGAGGCTGCTTAGATGTGACAACACCCTGCGGGAACAGGGTGAGGTCGGGGCATTCCAAAAAATACACCCGCACTATAAATGCCTTCCAGCCTACGGTAAACAATTAACCGAGATGCGGCGATCAGGCAAAATTCCTGCGCGCATGGTCATTGTTACTTTCGACTGGAGACTTGCCCGAGCCTATCCGCGCATCGTAATTGCCGAAGACGCCATTCCAAAAGATCTGAATTTTAGTTACCTAGCCGGGCTTCCAGTTCAGATAGTTTACCGAAGCAAGGACGCCCATAAAATTCACGCTGTTGTCGAAGAAATCCTCAAGATCAATCCGTGTTTCCTGGCAACCTTTGCAGTTGACCGGGCTGGTGAGGATGGGGCACGCGCGCTGCTAATTCCTTTTGTCGCAATGAAGGAGGCCGCATGAATCCCTTTGAGACCAGAACTGCATCGCCCGAAGAAAAAGCTGCATTCCAACAGGCTGACGGTTTCACAAAACAGCGGACTGAAAATGACCCGGCAGGAAGCGCCACAGTCAATCCAAAAATACCAAGTGGCGCAAAGGCATTGCCACAAAGTTTTAACCCCTTGTCGGTGGTGCAGATAACGTGCGCAACAGAGATCAAACCAAAGCCTATTAACTGGCTGTGGAATGGCTGGCTGGCACGCGGCAAATTTGAGGTGTTCGCTGGAATGGCTGGCAC
>CAIRGS010000247.1 GCA_903878125.1 uncultured Nitrosomonadales bacterium
GACGCCCTGCGCGACTGGGGCCACGCCAAAGACTACGTGCGCATGCAGTGGATGATGCTGCAACAGACCGAAGCTGAAGACTTCGTCATCGCCACCGGCAAGCAATACAGCGTGCGCCAGTTCATCGAGTGGACGGCAACCGAGCTGGGCATGCAAATTCGATGGGAAGGCACAGGCGTCAACGAGGTTGGTTACGCAGACGGCAAGGCCATCATCCGCATCGATCCCCGCTACTTCCGCCCCACCGAGGTTGAAACCCTGCTTGGCGACCCCAGCAAAGCGAAACAAAAACTAGGCTGGGTGCCCGAGATCACTGCGCAAGAAATGTGCGCAGAGATGGTCACCCATGATCTGGCCCAAGCCAAGCAACACGCTCTACTCAAGCAGCATGGCTACAACGTCAACGTGAGCGTGGAGTAATCATGAAAGCAGTCATCCGCGAGATGCTGGAGTTTGCAGCGCAGAAGATTGAGACTTATCTGGGCGTGAACTTTTAAGCACCAATGGCAATGAACGCTAAATCCATCCTGACGCAAATTGCACTTGGCGAAGACAGCACCCATCAATTCAAGGTTGATGTGCGCAATGGCGAGTCATTGGCGGCTGAAATGGCGGCCTTTGCCAATTCGGGCGGCGGCACGCTATATATCGGCGTGGCGGATGATGGCGCCACAACGGGGCTCACGAAAGAAGACGTCGCACGCATCAATCAACTCATCAGCAATGCCGCCAGCCAATTGGTACGCAGCCCACTCACGGTGCAAACCGAAAATGTAGCGCTGGAAAATGGTCGCCTTGTTATCGTCCTGCGTGTACCCCAAGGGATTGATAAACCCTATTTCGACAAAAATGGCGTCATATGGCTCAAAACCGGGGCAGACAAGCGCCGCGTCAACTCCAAAGAAGAGTTGCGCCGCTTATTCCAGATGACCGACCAATTCCATGCCGATGAACTGCCCACCAAAGCCGGCATCGACAAGCTCGACAAGCTCCGTTTTCGCGATTTTTTGCGCGACGTGTACCAGCAAGCCCTGCCAGAAACGCGGCAAGGGCTGACACAGCTTTTGCAAAACATGAATCTCGCCTCCGACGACGGCCACCTTAACCTGGCTGGGGTTTTGCTGTTTGCAGAGCAGCCCGAGCGGATCAAGCCCCAATTTGTCATCAAAGCCATCCGCTATCCCGGCAACCAGATTCATGTCAGCGACTATATCGACACCGAGGATTTTGCCGGCCCCCTACCCAAGCTATTTGCAGATGCATTGGCATTCATCATGCGCAACCTGCACAAAACGCAGGGTGGTCGTGGCGTGAACGCGCCGGGGCGAGCTGAAATTGCTGAAGCTGTGTTTGAAGAACTGCTGGTTAACGCCTTGGTCCACCGCGACTACTTTGTTAGCGCGCCCATTCGGCTCTTCATCTTCGACAACCGCATTGAGATCATCAGCCCGGGCCACTTGCCCAACAACCTGACGGTTGAAAAAATCCGCACGGGTAACTCCAACATCCGTAACCCGATTCTGGTTTCTTACGTGGCCAAGGGGTTGCTGCCTTACCACGGCCTGGGCTCGGGCATCAAACGCGCGCTGTCAAGCTGGCCCGACATCGAGTTTTCTGATGATCGGGACGGCTGCCTGTTTACCGCGACCGTGCACCGTAATGCACCTATAAATGCACCTATAAATGCACCTGTAAATGGACCAGAGCCCAGTTTGCAAGTTCAATTGCTCAATTTTGTGCGGTCAAACCCAAAGCTTTCGTATGACAAATTAGCGGCGCTGACTCAAAAAGACCGCACGACAATCATGCGTAACATGGCAAAACTAAAGGCCCAAGGTAGGCTAAAACGCATCGGCCCCGCCAAAGGCGGGCACTGGCAGGTTATTGAATGAAATCCGCATTTAGGCCCCGTAAAATATGCGCAAGAAGCTATCAAAATAATAGTATTTAACCATGACCACCACTCAAAAAACCGCCCTCATCACCGGCGTCACCGGACAAGACGGCAGCTACCTTGCCGAATTCCTGCTGGAAAAAGGCTACACAGTCCACGGCATCAAGCGCCGCGCCAGCTCGTTCAACACCCAGCGCGTAGACCACATTTACCAAGACCCGCATGTCGACAACGCACGCTTCAAGCTGCACTACGGCGACCTGAGCGACAGCAGCAACCTGACCCGCATCATTCAAGAAACGCAGCCAGACGAAATCTACAACCTCGGCGCTCAGTCCCATGTGGCTGTCAGCTTTGAAAGCCCTGAATACACCGCTGATGTAGACGGTATGGGCACGCTGCGCATTTTGGAAGCCATTCGCATCCTGGGGCTGGAGAAGAAGACCCGCTTCTACCAAGCCTCTACCAGCGAGCTCTACGGCTTGGTGCAAGAAACCCCGCAACGCGAAACCACGCCTTTTTACCCACGCAGCCCCTACGCCGTGGCCGACTTGGGCAACGATGTGCTGTGCCTGGACATCGACCCGAAGAAGATCGAGTTGCTCAACAGCGGCGGCGTGCCCATTCACGAGCCGGGTTTGAGGGAAGTTATCAAACGCAACGTCGAGTCTGGCCGTCTGCGCTTTACCACCGATGTGGCCGCCAGCGTGGCGCACGGCTTGGTGCAGATGATTGCGGTCGGTACCCCTTCCGACGAGGACGGTTCCGCAGACTTGCAATATGTATTGGCCGCTGCTCGCAATATTGCCAGGCACATGACTGAATACAAGGTCATCGTGGACAAATCGACCGTGCCAGTCGGCACCGCCGACAAGGTGCGCGCCGCCATGTCTGACGAATTAGAAAGGCGTGCCGTCCAATCCATCCCCTTTTCAGTCGTCTCCAACCCCGAGTTCCTCAAAGAAGGTGCGGCCATTGACGACTTCAATCGTCCAGATCGGATTGTTATTGGTGCGGAAGACGAGCAAGCCATCAAAGTGATGCGCGACATGTATGCCCCCTTCCAGCGCAACCACGACCGCCTGATGGTGATGGACGTCAAGTCAGCCGAGCTCACCAAATACGCCGCAAACGCCATGCTCGCCACCCGCATTTCGTTCATGAACGAAATGGCCAACCTCGCAGAAAAACTAGGCGCCGACATCGAGCATGTGCGCAAAGGCATCGGCTCTGACCAGCGCATCGGTTATGACTTCCTCTACTCGGGTTGCGGCTATGGGGGTTCCTGTTTTCCCAAGGATATTCGTGCCCTGCAACGAACCGGTGAAGAACATGGCCTGCCGATGAAGATTCTGAATGCCGTGGAAGACGTCAACCACACCCAGAAAAATGTACTGCTGCAAAAAATCACCGCCCGCTTTGGCAGTAACCTCAAGGGCAAGCATTTCGCGCTGTGGGGGCTGGCATTCAAGCCGGACACCGACGACATGCGTGATGCGCCCAACCGCGTGGTGATGGAAGGATTGTGGGCTAAAGGGGCAACGGTAACCGCCCATGACCCGGTGGCGATGAAGGAAACGAAGCACATCTATGGCGAGCGTGCTGATCTGCGCTATGCAGAGGCACCGCTGGATGCCTTGCAGGATGCAGATGCACTGATCATCGTGACCGAATGGAAAGCCTACAAAAGTCCGGACTTCGATGCAGTGAAATCAAAACTTAAGAATGCCGTTATCTTTGACGGACGAAATCTGTTTGAGCCAAAAGACATCAAGGCGCTGGGTATTGAGTATTGCGGAGTAGGGCGAGGCAACATGCAAGCTGTAACAGAAGTGGCCTGCCATAATTTAGAGACAAATAGCAGTACATGACCAATTTTTCTAAAATTCACGCCCTGCTCACACCCGCTGAACGCCGTGGCGCAATGGTGCTGTTCGCTCTAATGATGATTGGAATGCTACTTGAGACATTGGGTATTGGCCTGATCATTCCTGCAATAACACTTATGATGCAAGTTGATCTTGTTGCCAAATATCCGGTAATTGCTTCCATCCTTGGTTTTTTGGGCAAGCCCTCGCAAGCAGAGCTGATTACCGCAGTGATGCTTGGTCTTGTGGGCGTTTACCTGGTGAAAAATCTCTTCCTCGCTTTTCTTATCTGGAGGCAAACGAATTTTGCCTTTGATGTGCAGGCAAACCTCTCTCAGAGGCTCTTTACTACCTATTTGCGCCAGCCATACACGTTTCATTTGCAGCGAAATTCGGCGCAATTGTTTCGCAATGTAACTGGCGAAGTGGGTATTTTTATAGGGGTAATCACCAGCGCGCTGTTGCTGGTTACCGAGCTTATGGTACTAGTCGGCATTGCCATTCTGCTATTCCTAGTTGAGCCATTGGGAGCATTGATTGTGGTGGTGGTACTTGGCGGATCGGCTTGGGGTTTTCACCGTGTGACGCGTGCCCATATCTCACGTTGGGGTGTTGAGCGTCAGCTTCATGATGGCTTGCGCATCCAGCATCTGCAGCAAGGTTTGGGCGGTGCCAAAGACATCAAACTGCTAGGCCGTGAGAGCGATTTTCTGGCGCAGTATCACAAGCACAATATAAAAAGTGCTCGTGTGACGAAGCTTCAGGCCACGCTCCAGAACTTTCCGCGCCTGATGTTTGAACTGCTTGCGGTTACGGGTTTGGCAATATTGGTAATCAGCATGCTTGGACAGGGGCGCGAGATGACCAGCATCATTCCCACACTTGGGCTATTTGCCGCCGCTGCATTTCGGTTGATGCCATCAGTAAATCGGGTGCTGGGTGCGGTGCAGGCGTTGCGTTATAGCCTACCTGTGGTTAACACGCTATCTGAAGAAATAAAGCTTATTTCTCCAGAGCCAGCCAGCCAGCAGACCAGCAGCCCTGAAATTTTCAAGAATGTACTAAGTCTGACTAATGTTACATATCACTATCCTGGCGCGACATCTCCTGCACTTGATGGCATCTCAATCAATATCCAAAAAGGCGAATCTATCGGTTTGATTGGCTCAAGTGGCTCAGGCAAAAGCACCATGGTTGATGTGATCCTGGGGCTTCTCGCCCCAAGTGGCGGGCGAGTTGAAGTGGATGGGCATGATATTCAGCAGGACTTGCGTCAATGGCAGGACCAGATTGGTTATGTGCCCCAATCCATTTATCTGACAGATGACACGCTCAGACGAAATGTGGCGTTTGGGCTACCCAATGAGCAGATTGATGATCTAGCTGTGCAGCGCGCTATTAAGGCGGCACAACTTGAAGAATTTGTGTCCACCCTGCCTGAAGGACTCGAAACGATAGTGGGCGAACGAGGTGTCCGCCTTTCCGGAGGGCAGCGCCAGCGCATCGGCGTTGCAAGGGCGCTTTATCACGACCCTGCCGTATTGGTGTTGGATGAAGCCACCAGTGCCCTTGATGGTGCTACCGAGCGCGGGGTGATGGAGGCTGTTACGGCACTACAAGGCAGCAAGACCATCATAGTGGTAGCTCACAGACTTTCTACTGTAGAACATTGCGACCGCTTGTTTCGACTGGAGCATGGCAAGGTTGTTGACGAAGGCACGCCAGAAAAAATACTTTCCTCCCAAAAATCTGGGGCGGATTCTAGGATGAAGTGCAATTTTGATTAACGCAGGTCAAGTGGGTGAGATGCGGTAGCATCTGTGTCCTTTGACCGGCAAGTCGAAATTACACAAATGAACTACACACACATCACCCGAGAAGAACGATACCAGA
>CAIRGS010000248.1 GCA_903878125.1 uncultured Nitrosomonadales bacterium
CGCCAGGACGTTCCCTCTGAGATTGATGTCGTGGTTCGCCGCGCGATGGCGCGGGACCAGTCTGTGCGTTACATGACCTGGGAGCAGTTTGCCGGTGATCTGGCGGCTATTGCCTCTGGCGTGCCGCTGCCAAAACACGGCGTGCTCGACACCGAAAAATTCAACACGCTGCGAACCCTGTCGTTTTTCAAATCGTTCGGCGATGTCGAGCTTTGGGAGGTTTTGCGTTTTTCCGAGTGGGTGGATGTCGCCAAGGATGAAGTCATCATCAAAGAGGGTGACCCCGGCGATTTTTTCGGCATTATCGTCAGCGGCGAGGCGCGGGTGCTGCGCAAGCGACGTTTGCTGAGTCTGCTGAAATCCGGTGAATGTGTGGGGGAGATGGCTTATCTCAGCGGCACCGATACGCCGCGCTCTGCCGACGTCGTGGCTGCCACAGACCTGCGCATGATCAAGGTCGGCGTCAAGAAACTCGAACACGCTTCTGAAATCTGCCGGCTGAATTTCGACCGCACCTATCTGCGCATTCTGGTCGAGCGGTTGGCGGCTGCCAATTCCAAGCTGGCGGGAATTTAATCCGGGCTGCGGCTTGTGTGTGGTGTGGCGCCCCGGAGACGAATCGAACGTCCGACCTGCCCCTTAGGAGGGGGCTGCTCTATCCACTGAGCTACCGGGGCCGTCCAATTCCTGAGCCGGTTAAATGCCTTGTAAATCACACGCTTGGGTTGAGTTAAATGCTTCCCGAGCATTGCAATCGTACCCGTGTAGATGGGCGTTTACAAGGAATGAATGTGATGGATTTGTGATGGGGTTGTGATGGCGTAGATTGAGTAGATTCAAACTTGCCGAGTAAGGTAACTAGGTAAGTTGGATATAGGGGGGGGGTTATGTTTTCCCTATGTCGCTAAACCCCGTGCTCTGGCCGTGATATGCGCGTCTGACTTTCTTCTGCGCGGCTAATTGGTTAGCGGGTACTAACGCCGTTAGTCTGTGCTCATTAGGTATTTACTAATCAGCATTTACCTGAAAACCACTCGTTAGGCTTGAACTGGTATTTTATATTTCCGCCTTCGGTTGGCAGATACGAGAAATAGATTTCATCGTCCATCCGCTTAATCCAGTGACCTTGCCAAGAATTACCACGTTCGGCCTTTGCATTGAATTCGCGGCCCGCAAAGCGTACTTGAGCTGTTGTGCCTGTGACGCGATAACTTAGTTTGAGACTCAAGCCAGCCTTAATTATTCGCTGGTCGTATGTTTCCAAATTGCCCAAGCATGTACGGTCTATAAAGTCTGCATGTGCAGTTCCATAGAGCATGCATCCAGCAATAATTAGCGCGAGGCTTCTCATTTTCGTCTAGGGCAATTGACGCACTTTAGCTGTAATAAAAATAAATCCAAGTCAAATAAAGGGCGGAAACTATGCCGAGAAAACCAACCAAAATATTTATTAGATGCAATACTTTTTCTTTAGGTAGGTAGTAAACAACTAAAGCGTAAGCGCCGAAGGCTGAGCCAAACACAGCAACAGCAACTCTTGGTTCAGGGTTTTTTATTGATAGGTAAATGACCCCGCTTATCACAAGCGGGATAATTGCAAAGCCTACAATCCAGAACTTGCTGGCGATAATTTTAAAATATGTACTGATAAGTTTTCGATAATTGCTGATGGTTTCCTTTGGTATTTTACGAACGCCCGTGTGGTAGGCAAAAACTACAGCACCAAGTATAAAAAATAGAAACGCGAAATCGGGGTAGGCTTTCCCAAGCAACAGTAATCCGATCAAAATAAACAGGGCGATCCCGGCGCCTGC
>CAIRGS010000249.1 GCA_903878125.1 uncultured Nitrosomonadales bacterium
AATTCGGTCAATATTTTGAAGCACCAAGACTGCGTTGCGACCCATGATTTAAAAATAAAGTTGCGGTCGTACATTATATTTTATATCTCAAATAAATTCGACAGCAATGACACTTTTATCGAATAAATATGGTAAATAATTTAGCAGGAAGAGCTTAACAGCAAATCAAAAGATATTCCACCCCCAGCCGATATCCGCCGAATGATACGATCGAGATCTATTATTTTTCTTAAAAAAAGAAACTGTCATTAAAAAAGACTAATATCATTCTCTCGCTTAATGCCGTAGGCTCAGCTGCAGGGTAGTCTGCCAAAGTCAGAGCTTACAAGTGTAAGCTTGCACATGCATACATCGAAGCGTAAAGCGTGACGATCAAGGCTGGCTTCGATCACTAGATCGCTAACCGTTTAAGCGCTCCGTCGACGCGTAGATTTGATATGATATCAAAGTATCTCAAGAATGCCTCAGATTCCACCATATTGCCGGACGCCGCAGCCTCTCGCTCTCGCAATGCCATGAGTTCCAACGGCTCGATCGGTTGAAAACGCTCAGTCGCCAGCGTCACATCGAGCAAGGGCAGCAAAACAGCGTTGACTCGCGCATCGGAACCGACCTGATCCGCGAGTTGCTGTAGCGCCTGCATGACAGCCTGACGCGTTGGCGGGAGAAGCGCGCGCAGACCCTCCTTCAGACGGCCCAACAGCAGCGGCGAGAGACCACAGCGATGGACATATGAGTGCGGGTGAAAAACGATGTCAAGTACAGCTTGTGTTGCACTTAAAGCCTGCGCAGGGTCGTTGAGGTCACAGGCGGGAAACAGCTTTTCAAGCTTGTGTGTGTTCAAAAATGCGCCAGCCGCCCGCGCAGAATCGAATATACCTGCCTGCGGAAACAGCGCTGTACCCTGTGCGTCGTGCACGCGAGTTATCACCGTCTCGCAAGCGATGAACCGCGCTCGCGTCAGAGATGCCGTCCGAAGCCAAAGGTCATAGTCCTGACCGTAGCGATACTCAGGATTGAAGCCGAGCGTCTGATCAAACAGACGGCGATGCACTGCAACAGTGATCCCATTAAAATAATTTTGTTGAAAAAACCGTATAACCTGATGCTCAGGAGGCGGGTTCAGAAGAGCCAGGTCGCTGCCAGAAGTCGTGACAATGCTTCGTTCATGATGGAGAATTCGAAAGTCAGTGTAGATAAATCGCAGTTCCGGATCTTCAAGTATCGCTTGCGCCTGCACCGCCAGCTTTTCAGGCAGGAAGAGGTCATCTGCCGATAGCCAACATATCCAGTCGCCTCGCGCTTCGCTGAGGCCACGGTTTAGTGCGGTGGCGACACCTCCATTGCGTTGCCGAAACGTGCGCACCCGCGGGTCGCGTCGCGCGTAGAACCAAGCTACATCGCTGGTTGCGTCTTCGGAGCCATCGTCAACAACCAAAGCTTCCCATTCACCGTAGGTCTGGGCGAGCAAGCTATCCAGCGCAGCCGTTAGATAATGCGCTTGATTAAAACACGGAACTAGCACTGAAAATAGCGGCCGATAAACCTCGCCAACTGCTGGCGCAGTCATTAAAATTTGGTTGCGAAGTTTTTCGATTCCATATACAGGCTTGGAAATGGCTAAATCCGACTCCCAACGAGACTCAAATCGGATCACGTCACGGAATGAGGGTGGCAGTTTGGCGCCCCATGGCGAAACCACCTGCAGCCCGGAATCTGCCAACTCCTCGACAAGCAAACCTTGATCACGCAGCCTGCGCGCGAAATCAATTTCAGCAAATCGATCGGTGTAAGACTCATCTAGCCCGCCGAAAAGTAACAGAGTTTCCCGCCGCAGGGCAAAGCCATCCGAATGCGCAGGCACAAGTCCGATTTGCGCCGCCGCGAAATTTGGCCTGACATGATACAAGTCGATCAATGGACCTAGCCACCCGTCGCTCAATACGACACCATTCCCAAGAAACACCACGATAGGCGCACTGGACAATGCAGCGCCGTGGTTACGAGCACGCACCACGCCCACAGGTTTTTCGAATCGCGCCGCGACAACTCCACGCATCCGCGGCAGCGCCAGCACAGTGTCGTCGGTCGAGCCATCGTCTATCACCACCAACTCCACCGCAATGCCTTTGCGGGTCTGTTCAATCGACAAGATCAGCCGAAGTGTCTCGTCCCATTGGTCGCGTACTACGGCCACGATGGCGACCTGAGCGAGTGGCTGCGAATCAATTACAGTACGTGTCCGAGACAGGGTGCCAACATTCATAGAAATCGCGTGTGAAGCCGAATGTCCCAACGCGTCCAACAGACTTGCAACGGAGTGGCGTATTCGCGCAGCGTCCACGGGTCCGCCAATCTGCAGCAAGGCCGCTCTGCATGCGATTCTCGTGGCGCGATTCACGCGTTTAACGGCTGCAATTGCCACCTCAAGCAGCGCGTCACCGACGGCCTCGCGATCTCCAATTTCGCCCAAAGCCTGAACCACCGCCAGAATCGCATGCGCAGCCTGCTCCGGTTGCTCGAAGTCCAGCAGAGGCAACAGATCTTGAAGTGTCCAACTGCGAACGAGATCCGCGAGCGCAAACAACGGAGCATCAACCGAGGAGCCAACACCAGAACGCAGGGCAGACGCGCACGTGGCGCCGGCACCGGCGATGCGAACTAGCCGAAAACGCAGAGAAATTCGAACCCACACGGTCGCCGCGACTACGCTTGCGGTGCCGCGGCCGAAGCCCCCGACCACATTGAGCGACGAGCGATGGCACATAACTGCCGCTGGCGCCAAAGGTGGATTGACCAATAGATCGAGCACACCGAACTCCTTGGCGGCGAGCAAACGACGCCCATCGAAATCCACGGCATCATCCGGCGTATCCGCCAAGCACGCCATCAATCCCACTCGCATGCCAGGGTCTGACCTCTCAGCCATCAAGTGGGCAGAAAGTCGACCAGGCAAATAGCACCAGTCAGGTGGCAGCCACCCTACGCGAACGCCACGCGCCAAAGCCAGTCCTGTAGCGAGCGCGTCGTCAACTCCCACATCATGCGAGGCGACTAAGCGCAATCGCGAATCAATCGATATCAGCGACTCTAAGCGTTCTTTCGTCGCTGCGTCACCGTAATGCACAAGGATGGCCTCCCATCCTTGCTCTTCTTGAATAAGCAAACTCCGTACAGCTTCCTCCAATCCATCCTCAAGGCCTGTGGTGGGCATCAGAATGGAAAAAGGCAGACCACCAGTCGGCGCATCCCGCAATCGCGCTGATAGATCGACACCCGTCAGAGCCCCAAAGACCGAGGCATGCGCTGCACGCTGCTGTAAAGATCCAAATTCGGAGGCAGTACGCAAGCCGCCGGCGCGAAGTTGCTCCCGAAGTCCCGCATCGCTGAGCACGAGGTCGAGAGCGTCAGCAATAGAGTTTGGGTCACCAGAATCCGCTTCAATACAATTTACGCGGTTCTCTATAATTCCCTGGAGCCCATGGTTGCGACACTGGACCACAGGAGTGCCGCACGCCATGGCCTCGATCGACGTCAGACCAAACCCCTCGTAGAAAGACGAGTTTACGTAAACATCTGCTGCGCGATAATGAGAGCGCATTTGATCTTGCGTCATCTCAAAGTGCAGCTCAGACGTATAGCCAGTTCCAAATATTGATACAGGGGCTTCAAGCCGTTCACCGCATACCATGACCAAGTGGATTTGCCAATTGACACGCAGAGTAGATAATATTGCTAAGCTCTTCATCAATACAATAGCATTTTTATTATTATTATTCGGATTTCCCACAAAAAGGACCGACTTGCGCTCGGTAGCTTCCAAGCTCGACCCTGAAGTAAAACACTCTAAGTCAACACCATTTTTAATATATAACACCTCTTGATGATATTTTTGGTGGAAATATTCAATCAAGTGAGGTGAAACCACAATTCGCCCTACTGGCAAGCTATTCAAAAAATCAAAAATAGGGACTGAGGTATCAGTCCCATTTGACCTATTACTGTATTGAAATCCCTCATCTCCTTGGCAAAGATGAAATATCAGCCGATCGTGATGCTCACCATACTGCAGCAGTTTTGGCAGTTCCAAGATCGAATAGACTATCACAAGTGGTTCATCAATCGACTCGTATCGCGAGGCTTCATCTATACAGCGAATGTAATGGACATTAAGCGAAGTCCAATCTGGCGGATTGCCGTCCGCGTAGATGGTGACATCGATGCCGAGATCTGCTAACCAGTTGGCATACCGATAAACCATCATACTGCCGCCACCTTTCACATTTGGCCACTTGATGGTAAAGGCCACCTTCGCACGCACTCCTGATGATGATTCAGCTCTAACCGAAAGTTGGGAAGACATATTGTAGCCCCCCGAGAAAATAGAATAAAGGAGTGCAGGCGAGATTTCGATCTTTTGACCTGTGTACGGACTCGTTCCGAGCAGATGTGGAACAGGATCCGAATATCGCCGACGGACGCGATTGGTCGTACTTAAGCCGTGCTCGATAATTTCCACCTCAAGGACATAAGTTTCATCCACGCTTGGCCGCATCGAGCAAAGGCCTATTCGGGGTCCGTCCGGCGCTTGCGAATAATACTCACAAGGTGGCGCCTGCGGCACAAGTGACTCCACACGACTATCCGCTACCACCGACCACAATGCGCCAGAAAAACTTACTCCTTTTGGGCCCTCACCAGCTTCCACAAGCGCAAAATCTTGACCCTCCAGATATGTCAACGGAACCAATGGATGCTGAAAGTGAGGTCGGTTAAGGATAGGTAGCATCCCGGCACATTGAGGGCATTTTTTTGAATATTTAGACATTTACTCTCCTAAAAAATTCATAGCTCATCGCGCATCCAACAGCAGTCTCAATCTATGCACTTCATTCAGTAGATAAATATTAATTTCATTTTGTTTATAAAAATATTCATCAAGGAGATTTGGTAGGTTTTCTTTGTTATATCCATAGAAATTATCGCCGTAGTCTCCACTCAGCAGCCCACTATTTTGTCCGGAGCCTATACCAATATGCTGAAAGAAGCTTCTCTCGCTGCAAAATATTTCGATAGGAATTTCGTTCAGATATTTACACCAGTCCCAATCGTATCGCGAAGAGGTCGGGACGTTCGCCCTTATCGCGGCGAGCCGATCTCTACGAAAAACAGCACCGGCAGCTCCTATATTAAACTTCATGAGCCAGTCGTTTGATTTTGAATGCGCCGGATGAGATTTAGTGTTAAATAATGTAAATACCCCCGAAGTCTCATCCGCACGCCGACAAACAAATTCTGATATTTCTTCATCGACGATGAGATCAGAATCAACTAGTATCAAATATTTCGAATTTGTATTCAGGAACAAATCCATCAACAATGCCATTGAAAAATCAGCTCTGCCTGAATTATTTTCACCTCGAAAAATGCTTGCTCGAGGAATTTCCTTCAGGATTTTTGAATAATCTATCTCCGTCGAACAATCGTCATAAATCAAAATTGGATGCTCCACATTGAGCCTCTTGATCGACTTGATAGTCTTGAATAGCATATCGGGGCGATTGAACATGGTAAGTCCGATTACAAAATCTTTAGGGGAATAAATCATACAACATCCTTAACTTTTCTCATGTCGGATTGACTTTTGAAAGCATCACCCAATAGAATCGATAGGTTTAGCTTTGCTCACCTAAAGCCCAAATAGGCTTCACCTGAACGATGAAATTTACACTGCTTAGTAACCATCCCACGGCAGAGCCGAGGTCTTTTTTCGTGAGCCGATCAAAGCAGCGATACAGGATTGCCTACGCGTCCCCAATTCTTTGAGCTACAATACCGTGATACGGTGGAAATCCGCTTCCACAGTCTAAACTGAAGCTCTCATCCTCGAATTCTTGGTGTTTGATGTAATTTCTAATTATATGCTCATTCCTTTCTACCTTAGAGAAAACCAGGCGTCCACCCAAAAGTGTTGCCCACCAAAGCTCCTTTTTCGTTCACCATGGACATGTGCCCCGGAGTTCGACACCAACGGTAACACTATGCGGTAATTGTAGTTTCATTTCGCGTGACTTATATTAACTATATTGTCCACCCAGGTTCTGCAGTTCCTTTGCTTTACGGCTCACGATTGGGATTGTCTGTGGGGAACTCTTCCTGTATACCTCAAAATTCTACTGCCATCTCGGCAGAGCCGGAGGATTTCCTACTGAACTAATCTTCAGTTTTGATTCTTTCGCGCATCTGACTAAATATGTGCCTCAGACTGCGCTCTGATGAGCTTGTCAGTGATCGGCCCGCAACGCGAGGCGTAGACGATGAGTCGCGAAATGAGCACTAGCAGATCGCAACGGCGCTTGACTCGGTAGGCGAAGGCAGCCATTTAAGGTGCATACTAGCAACGGTCAGGGCGGTCTCCAAGTTGCCGAGCACTGTGATGGCTTACTTGAACTGACGCACATCGCGGGACCCGAGTTCCCCAACGACAAGCGGCCGTTGGGTACATCCAGCGTCGGCCACCGCTGGCAAGCAGCCCAGCCTATAGCTGACCATAAAGGTACTGGCCTCCAGACTGGCTTTGGCCCAATTGCCAATGGCTGCCGAGAAACCGATGACCAGGTTAAGTTGGACACGCATCGGATGTCATGCCCCATTGAGCGAGCCGGTCGCCACGACCGGCACCTTGTTCTAGGTGCCGCGTCCTGACTTGCCGCCGGCGCGTTCACCACCGGAGCGGGCGCCGTCAAGTTTGACCGTGCCGTCCCGGCAGTGAGTGCTGTACCGCTCTGGAATGGCGCCACTGATCTATTGGTGCAATTGCCACGCTGAGAGCGTAGCTGACACTCAAACGGGGCTTGAGCACCAGCGCAGACAGGCAGATCGCGGCGTGGCGTATCAGGTGGGCGGCAAGGATCCATGCCGTCAGCGGCAGCTTGGCGTGGTCCATCAGACTGGCCGCGGTCAGCGTGGTCTGGAGTCTGCGACCGTAGGCTTGAAACTGCCAGCCGGCTCCCTCGCCTAGGTCCCAGTGTTCGTCAGCGTCGCAGCGCGAGCAACCGAATCCATCCGACCATCGCGATTGCTTGGCCGCGTCGATGCCGATGCGCCGAAGGAGTTCCGGACTGTCCATGCTGTGCTGGGACTGGATTTGGTCGAAAGCGATGGTTTTTATTCCTCAGTGAGAAAAATCT
>CAIRGS010000250.1 GCA_903878125.1 uncultured Nitrosomonadales bacterium
AACGAGGAATTTGAATATTCAGAGGCGGGTTTGTTTACATCTGCACTTGGATTACCTGGTTTATTTTCAACGCGCGCCGACAACTGTTGAGATACTTGATCTGACAATTAGTATTTCTGATCCGCTCCCTTTTGAATCAAGAATTCAATAATTTGAAATTGCCCCCCTTTCTGCAATTGCTGGCTGCCTGTAAACTATTCGCATGCCCACTCTCTCAACCTTTTTTGGCATCATCATTCGCATGTGTCACGACGACCACCCGCCGCCGCATATCCACGTCGAATACCAAGGCTTTGAAGCCTTGGTCGATATTGCCAGCGGCAGGATAAGTGCCGGCGACTTGCCGCGCAAAGTAGCTGCGATAGTGCAAGAATGGTGCTTGGTGCTTGGTGCATCAGCAGGAGCTGCAAAACAATTGGGTTCGTGCTCAGCGGTTTGAGCCGCTAGAAAAAATTCAAGGAGCTGATCGTGATTAAAATCCTTAACGCCCGCTATAACAAAGACTTTTGCATCGCCCTTCAGTTTTCAGACGGAACAGAAGGGAAGTTTGATGCGAGAGCCTACTTCAAAGATCGCCAAGGCAGTTTGATTGAAGCACTACAAGAAGAGGTCTTCTTCAAACGCTTCTTTATTGACGCAGGCGCACTGTGCTGGCCTAACGGCCTGGAGTTATCTCCGCAGCGACTGCACACCTTGTGTGTTTTAGAAGCTGCTTGATGGGAATAAGCATAAACCTTGGCCTGGCAAACATAGGACGTAATTACTAACGCGCATTGCGCCGCATTGGTGCAATGCACCACGTCCTTCGACTCCGCTCATAACCAGCGACTTGGCTATCGACTTTTGATAGCCCGGTCGAATGGCTAGTAGTTCATCAGGGCAGGCTTGTTGCATACAAGCTACATTTCTCAGCTCTACTGTTAGTGGCACAAAAAAAATTGGTGTGCGATGTAGGAATTCTGGTTTGACATGTCGAACATGTACATATAGTATTAAAACATGTACATAAATGGAGGGACGTTATGAAAAAACTAACCTTAACTACCCTGCGCCAGCAAATTTTCAAGATCGCTGATGAGGTCTTGATGACAGGCCAGCCGGTTAGCATTGAACGCAATGGCAAGGTGCTGTTGCTCTGTTCTGCAGTCGAGTTAAATAAATCGAAAAGTTTAAAATTGAAACGCAGGAAACTGATCAGTGGTGACGCTGAATCACTGCATACCGTGAAGGTCGGAGAATGGCACGAATTGGAAAATCTGGCCTAGTTCATCTCGATACGCATATTGTTTGCTGGCTGTACGAAGGCCGCTCTGAACTGCTGACCCCGCTTGCATTGCAAGCGATCGAATCCGGCTTGTTGCAGGTTTCTCCTGTGGTGCAACTCGAACTGGCCTATCTGCACGAAATTGGTCGAATCAGCCGCGAGGGCAGTTATGTGCTGGACACACTGGCCAAGGACATAGGCTTAAGTGTGGCGGATGTGTCGTTAGCACAAGTAATGAAAATGGCCGGCACGCTAACCTGGACGCGCGACCCGTTCGATCGCATGATAGTTGCACATGCCATGGTTTCAGATGTGGCACTGGTAAGTAAGGATCGCCTCATACGCAAGCATTGTGACAGAGCGATTTGGTAAGCCTCGATTATGCCTGAATTCTCCGCACTTGCTCCCGCCGCATGTTCTAATAGTCGCATAGGTTTTGTTACAGCGTGTGTGGGTCATTTGGCAGCAAGAGTGAATTACCGAGTTAAACCGCGCGCAAACAGTCCTTAACATTTCGAGTCAATCATTACAATCACCGTCGCTCAGGAAATATCATCCTGATGATCACAGCGCGAGGTGACGTGATAAAGCGCTCCCGAAAATTCCAGCCTGATTGATCCTGCCATGTGCGGAAACCAACATGGGATGTTGGAATGTTAGAACTGACCCTGGCTGCTATCGAGCGATGATGAATCAAGCGGCACCGTTGAAATATTTGAAAGCCAATTGGCTATTGAGTCAATTTGGTTCGGATAAAGAGCGTGCTCGTGTTCATTATCAGAATTTTGTCCGCGCAG
>CAIRGS010000251.1 GCA_903878125.1 uncultured Nitrosomonadales bacterium
AACAAACCCCGGTAATGCGGGGTTTTATATTTTTGTCGCATACGCCGCAAACATGCCGAGGGTGTAACGGCTGTGATAACGAGTTTGTTGAGTCCCCATAAGGACAAATGCCCCGCCATAATATTCGATAACAGCAAAGAGTTTGCGGGGCACGAAAGCATTGCAGCAGACTACAGGCTTCGATCTGTTTCGCGCATCCATACCGTTCTTGGGAGCGCGGCCTGAACGAGAACAGTAATGGGCTAATCCGGCAGTCCTTCCCAAAGGGCATGGAGCTGACAAACATCATCGAGGAACAAGTCCAGGAGGCGGTAGAGCGGATCAACCACCGACCTCGAAAAGTACTCGGATTTAGAGCCCCGCATGAGGTATTCTTCGGGGTGAAATTACGCTACACCAAGCAACCACTGGCTGTTGCACTTCGAGCTTGAATCTGCGACATTGAACAGAACATGAAAAATTCCTTTAGCACGAAGCGGCTATCAATAATTTTGCTGCTATTGACTCTCGTGCTTTTGTTGTGTGGCGGTAGTTACGTATTGATAAAAGCATACCGCTCACAATGGCTTCACACCCTAGCAATAGCAATGAACATTGCACCAACCCCGATTATCGGATTCGTCGACAAGCTGAACAATGAATCTATTGGCGGTGGGAAAATTTCTGTGCTCGGATGGGCTGTGAGTAAAGCGG
Organism: uncultured Nitrosomonadales bacterium; assembly: GCA_903878125.1. Taxonomy (GTDB): domain Bacteria; phylum Pseudomonadota; class Gammaproteobacteria; order Burkholderiales; family Gallionellaceae; genus Nitrotoga. The sequence goes on from CAIRGS010000251.1 coordinate 694, forward strand.
GTATTGCACGTGTAGAGTTGGTTCTGAACGGTGAGCTTAGAATACCTCTTGCCATAGCTGTGCCGCGCGCGGACGTAGCTCAAGCCTTTCCAGGCTATCCAGACTCGGGTAAAGCAGGGTTTGAAGGCAAGGTTGATACTTCAAACCGGCCTATCAAATTGCAAACGTTGGAACTGGTTGTTACCGACAAACAGGGGGGGGTAAGTGTCCTCACTCGGCGCACTCTACCGGCATTAAACGCCAAGCAGACATGGTCAGACCTTCTCAAGTTGCGCGGACTGAAGCGTGATGACGTGTTCTATTTCATCATGGCTACCAGCGATCTTGCTGGTGGAGGCGCAGCGGATGTTGACACCATATTTCGACCCTACGAAAGCGATACCGTCAAGGTCGGCATTCGGGTTCCCATCCTCTATTTGCGCACGACCAAAGGCAGGGTCAACGATTACACTTTCGATGCTGACTTCCCATCCAGTCGCAAATGCGGTACGCGGACGATCGCTGAAGACAATCTGCAAGGCGTTATCGATTACGCGGTCAAACACCAGTTGCCTGTATTGTTCACGCTGAATGGCGGAATTTGGGCCGACGCCGCGTGCGATGCACCGGAATGGGACATCAATGACGCGCTCGAACAAGATGTCGCCAACTTGCAGTGGAATGAAAAGAGTGAGGTGATGGCGGATGATTACCTGAAAAACCTTTCCGGTTCCATGGATTCACCCGAACTTGGCCGCTCCCTAACCTTCAACATTTACGCTGCAAAAAATCGACATTACAAAAAACGTAATTTGCAGTATGCCGCGTCCATCATCCGTAAATTTGCAACGCAATACCCGGCACTTTTCATCGGAGTAACCACTGACCCGGATGTGTACTTGAACCCTTTTTTTGAGGGTCGGCAATGGTACGACTATAACCCCGGTACCTTGCGCCAGTTTCGTGAATGGTTGCAGGGAAGCGGTCCATATTCCGGTCGAATCACTGCGGGCGAGCCTGACCTTTCCCATTACAAAAAAGAAAGGCCGTTGACGCTGGATGACGTGAATGCGCTGAGCGGACGTCAGTTCAAGCGTTGGATAGATGTTGATCCACCTCGAATATTTCCAAAGCATATTAATCCGTTCTGGAAAGATGCCTGGGTAACAGAGTGGGAGCATTTTCGCCGTCATCTGGTCAAGCTGCATTACGACGAACTTTCGCAATGGATTGGAGAAGCCGGAATAGGCAAGGGATTCATTTATTCCGCTCAAGGTTTCATGGTTCCGGATACGCGCGGCATGCCTTTCCCGATCCATTTGAACAGCCCCGTTAAAAACACCGATATGGGCGGCATGTCAGTCGATGGGGCGATGCCATCCAATGGGCACCTCGGTGCAATTCTCTACGGGCCAAGTGCTGTCAATCAGATCAGGATGGAGGAGTCTCGCTCGCTGTTTTCAGTATTCCGCAAACTCGACCCTGACTGGGCGGTGGTCGAACACAATACTGCCGATTTACGCGTTCCGAAACGTCTGGCGAATTTTGCTGAGGCCTATCGGTCATTGAGGGATATTCATAATTTTGGAGCACGTTTCATTTCACCGATGGCATGGAATGGTAGCCGAGGCACATTTGCCGGCCAAGATGGTTTCGTTTCTTATACAGCGCTACGCGATACGCCTTTAGAAGATGCAATAAAAACGTTTATGATCTCGCACGCTAACCTGCCACGTCGATCACGCTTGTGGACCTTCGGCGTCGGGGAGCACGCTGACGGGGACAGCTGGCTTCCCTCTGCAAGCACACAGGGTCAGCTCGCTCCGGGGAAATTTACCTTAAGCACCGTTCGTGGTTCACAAGGTTCACTCGAATCACCGGATGACATAGCTTTTCAACCAGCCAGTTATCAAGCGATTATTATAAAAATTACCGAACCTGAAACGGTTACGGAGGTCGGGGTGGAAGGACAAACGGCGAATGGGGAATGGGTCACCTTGGTCGCCACCACTGATTTGTCCAGGTTGCAACGCGTCAGCGCCGGGTTGATGTTGCCGCTGGCGGGCCAGTATGCCTATGCAGAATTCAAACGTATCCGGTTTACCTGGAAGGCAGCCGGGGGCAAGCCGATGATACTGGAGCGGATTGCGTTCTATGCCAAGTGAGCGCTTGAGCAACTGACGGAACTAACTGGTGTGGCCGTTTACTTCAAAACATTAACTGTTGTGGTTGGTTCTTGAATCCGCCTAAATATTTGAGAAAATTATTCAGCAAGAGCCTTGATAACATTTTCCGTGCTGAGAATGGTACCCAGTGTGGTCGGATTACCCCAGCGCACGTGGTATTTGTTCTCCGGTACTGAGGCGAGGGCGATCAGTAAGTTGTTGAAGGCAATTAAATCGTTGGTCTCAAAGTAGGTTATGAAATCGATATCGTCCAGACCTGTAGAGTGATAGAGCTTGCGCTTGACGTTGACCAGATACGCTAGTGTTGGCAGGGTATGGGTCTCCTTCTCCTTTAGGCGTTGCTCAAAAGATAAATTCCACCACTCTGCGCTTTTCTTAATCGGGATAATGATAACGTAGCGAGGCGCGTCGCCGGTATAGGTTGCTGAGCTGAGGCCGGCATTAAGGTCGGGTGAATTGTTTTTCGTGATGTAGTTCAAGGGCTTCGTCACGCCTACCAGAGTATCGGAAATGTCAGCGTTTTTACCTATGGTTGTCGATCGGAATTCACGCATGAATGTCTGCGCCTTAGCGAGGTCATAAGCATTTAGTCGGACGAAAAAGTCGGAGTTGGTTTCCAGGCCGCGGGTCAGATAAAGGTCAACCAGCACATTATCCTTATGCTTTTCAATCAATTTTGCTACTTCAGTAGCGCTCTCCATTCGCTCCGTTGCAGGCACCTTGTTCCATTCCGGCCTCAGTTTAAACATCGTAAATACGCCAAAAACACCAGGCTGGGTAAGAATTTTGGATCGGTCTATCATCATCGCTTCTGCTGCCGGCTGCTGCGCAGCAACAGCTGCCGTTTGCATAGTCATGATCGCTGCGAGGGTTCCAGCAACAAGGCTTATATGGAGGTGGCGAATTGACAAACGTCTCATGATTCTTTCCTTATGGAATGGTTACAAATTTAAAACAGAGGTTATCTGCGATTAGATGATCGAATTCAATTTCTCAATACCAAACGATAATACCAGCAACTAGGCCACATTTGTTGTAATGGGAAACACTCACTGTAGTGAAAAACCATCAGTTGTTTTTGCCCCATACCTGCTTCAGGCGAGCATCGCGACCACAGCTGTAACGATAGTATTTATAACGAATCGGATTCTTGGTGTGAAAATCTTGGTGATACTCCTCCGCCGGATAGAATGCTGTGGCGGGCAACAACTCGGTCACAATCGGCTGGGTAAAACGACCAGAAGATGCCAGTGCGGCCTTGGATGCGAAGGCTTGCTGTTGTTGATCCGCGTTGTGATAAAAAATTACGCTACGGTACTGCGTGCCACTATCGCAAAATTGGCGATTAGGCGTTAGCGGATCTATCGTCGGCCAGTATGCGGCAAGCAGTTTGGCGAAATTGGTCTTGGCAGGGTCAAAGCGCACTTGCACCGCTTCAACATGACCAGTCTTGCCGGCAGATACTTGTTCGTATGTCGGGTTGATCACTGTGCCGCCGATGTAACCCGATGTGGTTGAAATCACGCCCGGTATCTTGTCGAAATCTGATTCGGTGCACCAGAAGCAGCCGCCAGCAAAGGTGGCAACGCCTATCACTGGTGCAGCCCGCTCTTTGGAGACTATGGCTGTATTCTGTGCCCTTGATTGCCCGCAGGCAGCAAATACGGCAAGTATCAGCAAGGCAATGCTCAGCGCACCGCGAGCTTTTTTATTAAAAAATGATGGATTCAATATTGTCATAATCAGCTCCTGAGCGCAGGCAAGGGTTCGTCCTTCGGGATAAACCGCAACGCTACACCGTTATTGCACCAGCGCTCTTTATGTGGCGGTGGGCCATCGTTAAATAAATGGCCTTGGTGGCCGCCGCAGCGCGCACAGTGGTACTCGGTGCGCGGCAGAATCAGTTTGAAATCGCGTTTTGTCCCTACATGCTCCGCAATGGGCTGGGTAAAGCTGGGCCAGCCCGTGCCGCTGTCAAATTTGTGCGCACTTTCGAACAAAGGCAAGTAACAAGCGGCACAAATATAGATGCCATCACGATGCTCGTGATTAAGCTCGCTACTATTTTGTCGTTCGGTATCCTCTTCAAACAGCACCTTGTAAGCATCAGCGGAGACCAACGCACGCCACGCCTCATGCGGTTTATTCAGAGGCGTAACCGTGATTGCATTGATGGAATTTATAGCCGCCCTGTCGCGCGCACAAGCCGAAGCAAATGGGAGCGCGGCTAGCATGGCAAGACTTTGTAGCAGGGTTCGCCGCTTCATGGAAATTCCTTTTGGAAGTTTGAAAGATTTTGACCGTGTACTCAAATTATCGTTCGCAGCATCCGAAGCGATTGCAAGAAATCCTGCACCGATGCGCTCATCCCTTTTCCATAGAATAAGTAGTGTGGAATATTGTACCGTTCGATACAATAGAATTCACTTTCATACGCTGTCAGAAGCAACGGTCCAGGAGAAATTACTTGAGTAGCAGTTTTGACCGCGACATCAACCGTTCCAATACCGCCAGCGTAAAATATGACGGGCGAAAAAACATGTTTGGCACAAGCGAAGTCATCCCGCTGTGGATTGCCGATATGGATTTTGCCGCCCCGCCCGCCGTGACCCGTGCCCTCGCCGAGCGCGCCGCCCATCCCGTGTATGGCTACACCCAGTACCCGGACAGCTTGTATGAATCGCTGATGGATTGGCTTAGGCGCCGCCACGGTTGGGAGGTGCAACGCGAGTGGATCATGATGTGTCCCGGCGTAGTGCCCTCGCTGCACGCCGCTATCGTTGCTTTTGCCAAGCCAGGTGAATCAGTAATCGTCCAGCCGCCAGTGTATTTTCCATTTTTTTCGGCTGTCACAAACACCGGTAGAACGCTGCTGCAGAATCCGCTGCGCTTGGAGAACGGTCACTATGCCATCGATTTTGACCACCTGGAACAATGTGCAGCCAAGGCGCGCATGCTGTTGCTATGCTCACCGCACAACCCGGTTGGGAGAGTATGGCGCAAACCGGAATTGAAGCACCTTCTGCAAATCGCAAAGAAATACGATCTGCTCATATTTTCAGACGAAATCCATGCAGATTTAATCTACCCCGAAAATAAACACACCACGCTCGCGACGCTGGCAGAAAACCCGGCTTACGTCATTACTGCCGTTGCACCCAGCAAAACATTCAACATCCCTGGACTGAATCTTTCCTCACTCATCGTGCCAGATGCTAAGCATCGCGCGGTAATTACCCAGATATTTGACCGGATGCACATCAGCGCATCCAATCCCTTTAGTATCGTCGCTTTCGAAGCCGCTTATCGGGAAGGCGAGACTTGGCTGGACGAGTTACTGGCCTATCTGCGGGAGACGCGAGATTACGTCGAGAATTATCTGGCCGCCCATCTCCCGGAAATTCGGCTTATCAAACCAGAGGGCACCTACCTGCTATGGCTTGATTGCCGGGCACTGGGGATGAGCGACGCGCAGCTCAAGCATTTCTTCGTGCATGAAGCCGGCGTGGGCATGAGCCCCGGCATTCTGTTTGGCGAGGGCGGTAACGGATTCATGCGCATGAATATCGGCGCACCTCGCCATACCATCGTGGCCGCCCTAGAAAATATCAAAAAAGCGGTTCGACAATCTCACCGCGATTGGTAATGGTTTCGCTGGAACGCACCACAAGTACGCATTACCTTAACTCAGCACCGAACTACATTAAACATCTGAGCTGGAGTGATGTGACGATCCGATGATTCTCCTTCATAAAGCATCTTGACGTGCACCGCAAGCGCGTATAATATTTTATACATATGAATTCTATGGGCGATGAAAAAGAGATTCGTTGGGTAGGGTCTGCCTACTACGATCTGCTGGCATTTCCGCAAGATCCACGACAGGAAGCAGGCTTCCAATTGGGCAAGGTTCAAGCCGGGCTTGAGCCAACCGACTGGAAGCCGTTCGACGATGTAGGTGCTGGCACAAAAGAGATTCGCGTCAAGGACGCGAGCGGCGGCTACCGTGTGATATACGTCGCCAAGTTCGAGGAAGCCATCTACGTCCTGCATTGCTTCCAGAAGAAGACCCAAGTGACCAGCAAGCAGGACAAAGCTATTGCGGAGGCGCGTTATCGCGCCGTGGCCAACTCGAGAAAGGCAAAGAAATGACGATCGACACCGAAATCCGCCATGTGACAAAGCCGGGCGCGAACCTCTTCCTGGAACTGGGTTTTGCGCCGGACGAGGCCAAGCGCCTGCAGGCTGCGTCCCGCAAACAAATCAATGACACGCGGCTGCTGAAACAGCAACTGATGGAAGAGCTGTCTATCTGGATTGTGGAACATCACTTGAAGCAGGCCGAGGCCGCCGAGATTCTAATGGTCTCGCGCCCGCGCGTGTCCGACGTGGTGAACAAGAAAACGGCCAAGTTCACCATCGACACGCTGGTGGAAATGCTCAGCCGCGTCGGCAAGCCGGTCAAGCTGACCATCGGCTGATGACGATGCTGGGTGTTACTTAGCGATAGCGATCATTTTGTCCAACGGAAAAATGAGGGCTGATAAATAATTAAATGAAAATAGAACAAGAACAAACTGATAAATCGCTGCCTGGCATCGTCGATGGCTCGAAGCACACCCCCATGATGCAGCAATATCTGCGCATCAAGGCCGCGCATCCCGACATGCTGCTTTTCTACCGCATGGGAGATTTTTACGAGCTATTCCATGACGATGCAGTGCGCGCTGCCAAGCTGCTCGACATTACGCTCACTCAGCGTGGTGCATCCAATGGCCAGCCGATCAAAATGGCGGGCGTGCCTTACCATGCCGCCGAACAATATTTGGCGCGGCTGGTAAAACTGGGCGAATCAATCGCCATATGCGAACAGATCGGCGATCCCGCCACCAGCAAGGGGCCGGTGGAGCGCAAGGTGATGCGTATCGTTACCCCTGGCACACTCACCGATTCCGCCCTGTTGGATGAAAAGAAAGACAGCCTGTTGCTGGCGCTGCATGAGCGCTCCGGTAAGGTGGGGCTGGCTTGGATGAATCTGGCTTCAGGAAAATTTTTCGTCAGTGAAACCGATGTGCACAATTTGCCAGCCGAACTGGAACGCTTGCAGATTTCAGAAATCCTGCTGGCCGAAAATGCCATTCAGCCGACATCCTGCAAAGCAGCCATCAAGACACTGCCTGTTTGGAATTTTGATCTGGAAACCGCACGGCGCACGCTGTGCCAACAGTTTGCCACGCATGACCTGAGTGGTTTCGGGTGTGATAATTTCACGCTAGGTTTGGAAGCTGCGGGCGCGTTGCTCGGTTATGCCAAGCTTACACAGGGGCAGGGTATCAGCCATGTGCATGCCCTTCAGGTTTATGCCGCCGAGGATTTCGTGCGTATGGATGCCGCCACGCGGCGCAATCTGGAAATCACCCAGACCTTGCGCGGCGAGCCTGCTCCCACCCTGCTTTCCTTGTTGGATACCTGCGCCAGTAATATGGGCAGCCGTTTGTTAAACCACTGGCTTCATCATCCGCTGCGCGAGCGCACCACTTTAGGTGCACGGTTGGATGCCGTTGAAAAATTGCAGGCATCTGCTCTTCCGCAAATGGGGCAGGGGGAGCAGAGTTTTAGCAGCAGGCAGGCACTTTATCAAACTGTTCACGAACAGCTCAAACCCTGTGTAGACGTGGAACGCATCACTGCGCGCATCGCTTTGCGTAGCGCACGGCCGCGTGACTTATCCGGCTTGCGTGACACGCTCACGCAACTACCGCAATTGCATGCCGTATTAACAATCACTAACGCTTCGAAACTGATAGACGATCTAGCCGTTGCCTTGCAGCCGGATGGCGAACTAATCGCGTTGCTCCAACGTACGTTACGTGCGGAGCCATCCACTATGCTGCGCGAAGGCGGCGTTGTCGCGGATGGCTATGATGCTGATCTTGATGAACTACGTAACATTCAGACCAATTGCGGCGAATTCCTGCTGCAATTGGAAGCACGTGAACGCGCGCGCAGCGGCATTGCCACTCTGAAAGTCGAATATAACCGTGTGCATGGTTTTTATATCGAAGTGTCGCTAGCGCAGTCCATCAAAGTGCCGGACGATTACCGCCGTCGCCAAACCTTGAAAAATGCCGAACGCTATATCACACCGGAACTCAAAGCCTTCGAGGACAAGGCGCTATCTGCCAATGACCGTGCGTTGGCACGCGAGAAACTGCTCTACGAACAATTGCTGGATCAGCTTGCGCCGTACATTTTGCCGTTGCAACGTATTGCCGCCGCTATCGCCGAGCTGGATGTGCTTGCTACCTTCGCTGAACGCGCCTCAGCATTGAATTTCTGCGCACCAATCTTCACCGAAGAATCCATATTGCACATTCGTGGCGGTCGTCACCCGGTGGTGGAAGCACAAGTGGAGCAATTCATCGCCAATGACACCAAGCTGCACAGCGTGCGCAAGATGCTGCTTATCACCGGCCCCAACATGGGCGGCAAATCCACGTACATGCGCCAAGTCGCGCTGATTACATTGCTCGCGCACTGCGGTAGCTTCGTTCCGGCAGATGAAGTCGTGCTGGGCGAGATTGACCAGATTTTTACGCGCATCGGTGCTTCGGATGACCTTGCCAGCGGCCGTTCCACCTTCATGGTAGAAATGACGGAAGCGGCCAACATCCTGCACAACGCGACCGAGAATAGTTTAGTTCTAGTAGATGAAATCGGACGCGGCACTTCCACCTTCGATGGCTTGGCGCTGGCCTATGCCATCGCACGTCATTTGCTGGAAGAGAATCGTAGCCACACGCTGTTCGCCACCCATTACTTCGAATTGACCCGACTTGCCGATGAATATTCTCAGCTTGCCAACGTCCATCTTGCCGCCATCGAACACAAGCACAGCATCGTATTTTTGCACAGCGTAGGCGAAGGTGCGGCGAGTCAGAGCTATGGGTTACAGGTGGCTGCTCTTGCGGGGGTGCCGAGGGGCGTAATTAAAGTCGCGCGGAAGCAATTGCAAACACTGGAACAAAATAGCGCGGCACAAAATCCGCAGGGTGATTTGTTCAGCGCCGTGCCGGACTTGCCCGAACTGCCAGAGCACCCGGCGTTGAGCTCATT
>CAIRGS010000252.1 GCA_903878125.1 uncultured Nitrosomonadales bacterium
AGCTGGCAAGGCCACTTCTGAAATTACTGAGGCACAGATTTTCAATACAAAATCTTTAATAAAAAGTCGTCAATCTTTAATCCTTCAACATCCTATATTTAATATGTATCACTCTGAATCCGAGATGATGCGCTATATTAAGCGCTTGGAAAACAAGGATTTATCTTTGACGCATTCAATGATTTCATTAGGCTCTTGCACTATGAAATTAAATGCCGCATCCGAATTAATTCCTATTACCTGGCCAGAATTTGCACATATCCACCCCTTTGTCCCCGTTGAACAAGTAGCGGGTTACCATGAAATTATTAATGATCTGGATAAATCATTAAGTGAAATTACCGGTTTTGCAAAAATGAGTTTTCAGCCCAACAGCGGCGCTCAGGGTGAATATGCCGGATTATTGGTCATTCAGGCATACCATCAATCACGTGGCGATTCGCACCGAAATATTGCGTTGATTCCCACATCGGCACATGGCACCAATCCTGCCAGCGCTGCCATGTGTGGCTTAAAGATAGTCTTGGTGAAATGCGACAAATCAGGAAATATCGATGTAGCCGAATTGCGTGAAAAAGCAGTTCAGCATAGCGATAATCTGGCATGTTTAATGGTTACTTATCCCAGCACGCATGGTGTTTACGAAGAAAGTATTATTGAGATTACCAATATCATCCATGAAAATGGCGGTCAAGTTTATATGGATGGCGCCAACATGAATGCACAAGTGGGCTTAACCAGCCCAGGAAATATTGGCGCGGATGTTTGCCACTTGAATTTACATAAAACTTTTGCAATTCCTCACGGTGGTGGCGGCCCAGGTATGGGTCCAATTGGCGTTGCAAAACACCTGGCTCCTTTTTTGCCTTCGCATTCAGTAGTACAAACTGGGGGCGTCAACGGCATACACGCAGTATCAGCAGCGCCTTACGGCAGTGCTTTAATATTATTGGTATCTTATGGATATATAAAAATGTTAGGCGGCGACGGCGTTACAGAAGCAACACGCATCGCAATTTTAAATGCCAACTATATTAAGGATTCATTAAAAAATCATTTCCCTACGTTATATAGTGGTGCAAATGGGCGTTGCGCGCATGAAATGATTTTAGCTTGCGTTGCGTTTAAACGAGATGCTGGAATAGAAGTGGGTGATATTGCAAAGCGATTAATGGATTATGGATATCATGCACCGACAGTTTCATTCCCAGTACCCGATACATTAATGATTGAACCAACAGAAAGTGAATCAAAGGAAGAATTGGATCGTTTTTGCTCCGCTATGATTTCTATTCGTAAAGAAATTGATGAAATAATTTCAGGTGAAGCGGATAAAGAAGATAACGTAATTAAAAACGCACCGCATACAGCCAAATCAGTTCTCACGAGCAATTGGAAACACGGCTATTCGCGGGAAAAAGCGGTTTATCCAGTAACGTGGGTACAAGACAACAAATTCTGGCCAAGTGTTGCCCGTATAGATAATGTCCGTGGTGACAAAAACCTGATTTGCTCTTGTCCTCCAATAAAAGCGTATACAGACGATACGCTGTAACCGGCCCTAACAAAAAAATAAATCATGACCAAAGAAACCTTAAATAAATCTGCTGTTACCTTGAATGGTGCGCCCATTACATTGTTCGGTACCTTTCCAACCGTTAGTCAAACTGCCCCTGAATTCACGCTAGTGGATAAGGATCTGAAAGATGTGGCGTTAAAAGACTTTGCCGGCAAGCGTAAGGTTCTCAACATTGTGCCTAGTTTGGATACAGCCGTGTGCGCCACGTCTACGCGTAAGTTCAACGAGTCGGCAAGCAAGCTCGACAACACAGTGGTGCTGGTAATTTCTGCCGATTTGCCATTTGCCATGAGTCGCTTTTGCGTGGCTGAAGGATTGGATAATGTCATCACCCTGTCCTTGATGCGCGGGCGCGATTTCATGCGGAATTACGGCGTAAAAATTGCTGATTCTGTCTTGCGTGGCTTAACCGCACGTGCCGTGCTAGTACTGGATGAAAATAACCACGTGTTGCACGCAGAGCTAGTGGATGACATCACGCATGAACCTGACTACCAGGCAGCAATAAGTGCACTAACACCGCACTAATTCAACAAGGATAAAATAATCAAGCAACCATCCATCCCCCTCTCCCAAGCCGGGATAGGGGGATGACTGTGCAAGAAAACCCCCACCCTCCCAGCCACTATTTTCTCGCCCGCAGCAATCCGGGGAATGTTCCGCTCGTTACTGCGTAAGCAATCAATATTCAAATACACCTGTTGTGCCGCGACTAATTTATATTGAGCGCGCCTGTCTACATGGAATTAGGCCTTCATTGAACATTACGCGCTGAAGTGTCAGCTGCTACTTCAGTAGAGATCGTCCGGGACAATGTTGCCTGCCAGCTGCTGGAGAGCGCCGGGCACTCAGCCAGAGCATGTACAGCCACGGAGCTCTCCTTGCGATGGAGCATTATGTTGTTCGCGATGGCGACTGTCCATTCAGGATAAGGACGTTCCACCAATACCAATGTCGCTCCGGCTTGAACGTTTCCCTCGCGCAGAACACGGAAATACCAGCCCGTCTTACCTGTGCGCACGACCCGCGCTACCAAATCCTCAACCCTCCATCGGCGAGACAGCTTCCAGCATGGCTGGCGGGGTTGAGAAATCTGTACCAATGCGTCACCCAGCTCGAAAATATCACCGATGCAAGCCTTCGTTTCCAGTATCCCTGCCACCGTAAAGTTTTCTCCGAACGCGCCATTGGGCAGCTCTTTAAAATCAAGCTCGGCGAGCCAAAATGCGTAGTGTTCGATAGGGTAGACATTGATGGCTTTATCCGGCCCACCATGGACGCGAAGATCAGCCTGCTCGTCACCAGCCAGGTTAGTTGTTCCGGCCCAAACTGGACCAGACACAGGCTCCTTGAAAAAACCGGTCGTCCACTCTTGATCCATGGTGTCTGAGGCCTTAGGTGTACCCAGTGTTTTAGGCAGGCCGACCTGAATAGAGAGGAGTGTTGTGCCTGTATTATTCATTGAGAATATCCTTGTGTGAAAATCAATAGCCGGACTCGGCTTTATCGCAACAATCCGGCGTTACATCAACCACGTTACTGCCATGGCAAGCACTGCGAGTGCCATCACGGCCGTCGCAAGCCAACCGATAATTCGAAGACGAGGCGTGATCACGAATTGTCCCATGACATCAGGTCTCGCCACCATTAGCATTATCACTACCATGATGGGCACCGCAATGACGCCATTGATGACTGCGCTCCAGAATAGTGCCTTGATAGGATCAATAGGTGTGAAGTTAAGCGCTACGCCCAAAAGAGTTGCGATAATCAGGATCATATAAAAGCCTCGCGCCTCCAAGGGCTTGCGACCTAACCCGATGCGCCAATCGAATGACTCTGCTATGGCGTAAGCGGCCGAACCTGCCAGGACAGGCACAGCCAGCAATCCCGTACCAACAATACCGGCGGTAAATAATAGGAACGCGAATTCTCCCGCTAAAGGGCGCAACGCCTCCGCTGCCTGTGCAGAGGTTTGGATGTCCGTAATGCCATGCACATGCAAAGTCACTGCTGCCGTCAAAATTATAAAAAAAGCGATCAGGTTGGAAAATCCCATCCCGATATAAGTGTCGATCTTGATACGCTGCAAATGACTTTGGGCTTGCTCTGGTGCCTCTTTAAGCGGCGCATCACCTTCAGTCGCACGCAGTTCCTCAACTTCCTGAGAGGCTTGCCAGAAAAACAAATACGGGCTAATAGTGGTGCCAAATACGGCAACCACTGCCATCACATAATCCGCTTTGAATGATATGGCCGGCATGATTGTGCGATAAAACACCTCGCCCCACGGCACATTAACGACAAACACAGTGGCTACATAAGCGAAAAGTGATAATGTCAGTATCTTCAGAATAGGTGCATAACGTGGAAATGGTATGAATATTTGCAGCACCAGCGATACCATGGCAAAGGCTATAGCATACCAATGAACAGGCCCACCGATGAGTAGTTTAAGCGCTGCAGCCATTGCGCCAATATCTGCAGCGATGTTAATCGTATTGGCAATCAGAAGCAGCCCAACGAGTACATAGAGCAGCGCTGGGGAGTAATGCAGACGGATATTGGCAGCCAGGCCGTGCCCAGTCACCCGGCCAATGCGGGCACTTACCATCTGAATGCCGACCATAAGGGGGAAAGTTAACAATGCTGTCCACAGCATTGCATAGCCGAATCCGGCTCCAGCTTGTGAATAGGTGGCAATGCCGCTCGGGTCATCATCCGCAGCGCCTGTTATAAGGCCGGGCCCCAGCTTTTTCCAGAATAAACCGGTTTGCGGCAGGAGGGCCTTATATTTGCTCATGGATGCCTATCATCAAATGTCAGGTAGAGGCGGCTCCGCGTAACTGGACAATATTTCCTGTTTCTTGCATGGCAATATTGCGGTCAATGCCTACGCTGCTTTGGGCAGTACAGGCAAGTTGTCGAAGTAGAACGCATCTAGCGTTTGGTCATCAAGCGACGTTCATTGCCTGTCAATTGATGCAGGCATTATTGGATCATACAGAGAGAGGGAGTTATGAGCCTAGCCCATGCTTGCAAGCGACACGATATTAACCCGCCTGTTACAACATCACTATTGCCACCGCATACAAGCGGAAAGGGCGCGAAAACTCATGGCCGCTCTCATCGCCCGCACATGCTCAATACGGCGCTGATGTCGGCTCAAGAAATGCTTGTCGTCGAACTGCGCAGGATGCAACATTTTCTCCCAAAAATGATGCACTTGGATTTAGAGTTCGCCTACTCAAATCTGGCGGAATTTTTTCACAACTGGCAGGTATATATTTAAATCCTCTTGGTAATCAAAATCATTCTATACATCAAGATTTTTAACTCCAAGAGCATTCTGTTCAATAAAGGCGCGGCGAGGCTCTACTATGTCTCCCATCAACGTTGTGAAAGTTTCGTCTGCTGTAATCATGTCTTCAATCTGTACGCGTAACAAAATGCGATTTTTTATGTCCATAGTGGTTTCCCACAGCTGCTCTGGATTCATTTCTCCCAACCCTTTATAACGTTGAATACTAACGCCACGTTTAGCCTCTTCCAACAACCATTCGATGGTCTGTTTGAAATCGGCTACAGGTTTGCGCTGTTCCCCACGCTTGATGTATGCACTTTTGCTCAACAATCCATCCAAGGCATGTGCTGTTTGCTTAAGTTGGGTGTAATCACCGCTTAGCAGAAAGCTTGGCTCAACGTAGCTTATGGAATAATTACCATGCAAATATTTTTCCAAACGCAAACGGTTTTCATCATTAGCTGGATTAATCTCCGCTTTCACAATTATTTCCGGGCCACAAACCAGCTGCAGGTTTATCGCACTTTGTTTTGCTTGTTCTACGCTACCCAATTGAATATCTGGCTGCTTGAGCATCGCATGCAGAGCTTCCTTCGCGATAACCCGGGATAAGCGATCTATTATGGCATCCGCAAGGAAATACTCTTTTGCCAGATACTCGAGTGTTTCAGTTTTCAGCGCTGGTGAATCTTGGTCTGTATGTAACTCGGCATTAACAAGGGCTGAACGAAGCATGAATGTTTTCATTTCATGATCATCTTTTAAATAACGCTCTTCCTTGCCTTGTTTGACTTTATATAGTGGCGGTTGTGCAATATAAACATGTCCGCGTTCGACCAACTCGGGCATTTGGCGGTAGAAAAACGTTAATAGCAAGGTACGTATATGTGAACCATCTACATCAGCGTCTGTCATTATGATGATGCGGTGATAACGCAACTTGTCCGGGTTATATTCATCCCGGCCAATGCCCGTTCCCAAAACCGTGATCAGCGTGGCAATTTCCTGTGATGAAATAATTTTTTCAAAACGCGCTCTCTCAACATTTAAAATTTTACCTTTAAGCGGCAAGATGGCTTGAAACTTACGGTCGCGTCCTTGTTTTGCCGAACCTCCGGCAGAATCACCCTCAACCAGATATAACTCTGATTGTGCTGGATCTTTTTCTTGGCAATCGGCTAACTTACCCGGCAAGCCCATACCATCCAACACCCCTTTACGACGCGTCAATTCGCGAGCTTTACGTGCAGCTTCCCTTGCACGCGCAGCGTCTACAATTTTCCCAACGATTACTTTAGCGTCATTTGGATTTTCTAGCAGAAATGCCATTAATTGTTGGCTTACCACCTCTTCGACAACAGGGCGAATTTCAGAAGAAACCAACTTATCCTTGGTTTGCGAAGAAAATTTGGGATCAGGAAGTTTTACCGAAAGTATCGCAGTTAATCCTTCACGCATATCATCGCCTGTTGTTTCAACTTTTGCTTTTTTAGCAATTTCTTCAGACTCAATGTATTGATTCAAGGTACGAGTCATTGCTGTGCGCATTGCTGTCAAATGCGTACCACCATCGCGTTGTGGGATATTATTAGTAAAACACTGCACCGTTTCCTGATAAGAGTCATTCCATTGCATAGCAATTTCGGCTGTTATTCCATCTCTTTCAACCAGTGTATAAAAGATATTTTTATGAAGCACATTCTTGTTTCTATTCATGTATTCCACAAAACCTTTTACGCCTCCTGTGAACGCAAAAAGTTCTTCTTTACCGTTTCGCTTGTCTATCAAGGAAACCTTTACACCGTTATTTAAAAATGAAAGTTCACGCAGACGTTTAGCTAAAATATCAAAATGAAATTCGACTAGTCCGAACACTTCCTTGCTCGGTAAAAAATGTACTTCTGTCCCGCGTTTAGTTGTCTCACCTATTACTTTAAGCTGTGCAACTGGTTCTCCCAAACGGAATTCCATAGAATGGATTTTATTGTCTCTATAAATTGTCAATCGTAACCATTCGGACAAGGCATTCACTACCGAAACTCCCACGCCATGCAATCCGCCTGAAACCTTATAAGAGTTTCCATCGAACTTACCACCAGCATGTAACACCGTCATAATTACCTCTGCAGCAGAACGATTTTCTTCCTCATGAATATCTGTCGGAATACCACGCCCATTGTCAGTCACGCTAATCGAATTATCTGGATGAATAATCACTGATATTTCGTTGCAATGACCCGCCAATGCTTCATCCACGGCATTATCAACTGCCTCAAAGACCATGTGGTGTAAGCCACTGCCATCATTAGTGTCGCCAATATACATACCTGGGCGTTTTCTAACTGCTTCCAGTCCCTTGAGAACTTTAATGCTAGTGGAGTTATATTCATTCATTTTTTTCTTTCATTTGTTTCACGTGAAACCTTAAGAATGCATTCGTAAATACTACTTACTTCGAATAACATTTTTTTATGGGCTATTAAATACGCATTGGCATAACAACGTACTTAAATTCTTCATTACCTGGAATGGTGAGCAAAATACTACTATTTGCATCGCCAAATGAGAATATTACTGTTTGCGTGA
>CAIRGS010000253.1 GCA_903878125.1 uncultured Nitrosomonadales bacterium
CGATGTGTCAGCCTTATATGTCGCCGAACACATGCCAATCACCGTGCTGTATCGCCCGCCTAAGTTAACTTGGCTGGAACGTGTAATGCGCAGCGGTCGCGAACGGGCCCAAGTGCAGCTAGCGCGTACCGATGTGGGCGGGGTGCGCCAGATGTACAAAGCACTCAAGCGGGCTGAAGCAATAGGGCTTTTGCCAGACCAGGTTCCCGGCAATGGAGAGGGGGAATGGGCGGATTTCTTCGGGCGACCCGCCTACACCATGACGCTAATTGGCCGCTTGGTGAAATCCAGCGGCGCATCGGTTGTAATGACATCCGTCGAACGATTAGCGCATGGGTCGGGATATATCCTGCGCTTCACGCCGCTGGAATTCGTTGTTGATTTGCCCTTAAGCAGACAGGTTAATGCAGCGCTTGAAAAATTGGTGCTCATGAACCCTGCTCAATATCTGTGGAGTTACAATCGTTACAAGATTCCAGCAGGCATTAAGCCCGCCACGAAGCAAGAAGCACATTCGACATGATGGTGCATTTTGGTATTTTTCTGCTGTGGCTGCTGCATTTCCTTCCATACAGACTGCAAGCGAGGATTGGTAATGTCCTGGGAATGCTGCTTTATCTGATTTCAGCCAGGCGGCGTCGCGTGGCCAGCATCAATTTGCGTTTATGTTTCCCCGAATTGAGCGAGGCACGGCGGTCGCGGTTAGTGCGACAAAGTTTTATCGCCTTCGGACGCAGCATTGTGGAACGGGGTATTTTATGGTGGGGCACCCGCGAGCGCATCCAGAAGTTGATACGGGTTGAAGGCGCAGAGCATTTTCAAAACGCCCTTGGTAATCCAGTGATTTTGCTGACGGCACATTTTGTCGCTCTGGATGTCGGTGGATCCTGGATTACCCAGCATACTGATGGGGTTAGCGTGTACTCCAGACAAAAGAATACTTACATGCAAAACTTGGTGTTGCAGAAACGCGCGCGTTTTGGCAAACAATCGTTATATGCGCGACAAGCGGGGATGCGCCCGGTAATAAAATCATTACGCGAATGCCGGCCATTTTATTATTTTACCGATCAAGATTGGACTACCAAGGATGGTGTGTTCGTTCCATTCTTTGGCATACCCGCAGCTACGTTGGCGACTTTACCTCGCCTGGTAACCATGACGAACGCAAAGGTGGTACCGTGTATTACGCGTGTATTGCCGAATTACAAGGGGTATGAGGTACATTTCTATCCAGCGTGGGAAAACTATCCTACCCATGATTTGATAGCTGATACCCGCCGCATCAACGAATTCATCGAACAGCGCGTGCGGGAAATGCCGGAACAATATTTTTGGCTGCACAGACGATTTAAAACTCGGCCCGAGGGCGAAGAAAGTTTTTACAAATGAAATATCGTGACCTGCGCGACTTTATCTCGCAACTAGAAAAACTGGGTGAACTCAAGCGCGTGGTTGCGTCAGTTTCTCCCTATTTGGAAATGACGGAAATCTGCGATCGCGTTTTGCATGCACAAGGCCCCGCTGTGCTGTTTGAAAATCCTGCAGGACACAATATGCCGGTTTTAGCGAATTTGTTTGGCACACCGCACCGCGTGGCGCTGGGCATGGGCGAGGAAAGCGCAACGGCATTACGCGAAGTGGGCAAATTGCTGGCTTACCTGAAAGAACCCGAGCCGCCCAAAGGTTTGAGGGATGCTTGGGACAAATGGCCGGTATTGAAGCAGGTGTTGAATATGACGCCCAAGGTAGTCTCGAGCGCTGCCTGTCAGGAAGTAGTATGGGAAGGTAGCGAAGTAGATTTGAGCAGGCTGCCCATACAAACTTGCTGGCCAGGAGATGTAGCACCACTGATTAGCTGGGGACTGGTCGTTACCCGCGGCCCTAACAAGCCGCGCCAGAATCTTGGCATTTACCGCCAGCAGGTGATCGCGCCCAACAAAGTCATTATGCGCTGGCTGGCGCATCGCGGAGGAGCGCTGGATTATCAGGAGTGGTGCAAAGCGTATCCGGGCCAGCCGTTCCCACTGGCAGTGGTGATCGGTGCCGACCCGGCCACCATTTTGGGCGCGGTCACGCCGGCGCCGGACAGCCTGTCTGAATATCAGTTTGCCGGCTTGTTGCGTGGATCGAAAACCGAACTGGTTAAATGTATTGGTAGCAATTTACAAGTACCTGCCAGCGCCGAGATCGTGCTGGAGGGTATGATTCACCCAAATGATGTCGCGCTGGAAGGTCCGTTTGGTGACCATACCGGTTATTACAATGAGCAGGAAAAATTCCCGGTTTTCACCATTGAGCGCATTACCATGCGTCACAATCCCATTTATCACTCCACTTATACCGGCAAACCGCCAGATGAGCCGGCCATTTTAGGCGTGGCCTTGAACGAAGTGTTCGTGCCACTTCTACAGAAGCAGTTTCCCGAGATTTCTGATTTCTACCTGCCGCCGGAAGGCTGTTCTTATCGTTTGGCAATTGTATCCATGAAGAAGCAGTACCCGGGACATGCCAAACGCGTGATGTTCGGCATCTGGTCCTATCTGCGGCAGTTCATGTACACCAAGTTCATCATTGTGGTGGATGACGATATCGATATCCGTAAATGGCAGGAGGTCATCTGGGCGATCACCACTCGCGTCGATCCCACACGCGACACACTACTGGTGGACAACACGCCCATTGATTATCTGGACTTCGCCAGCCCGGTGTCCGGCCTAGGCAGCAAGATGGGACTGGATGCGACCAACAAATGGCCGGGTGAAACACAACGCGAGTGGGGCACGCCAATTGCGATGGATGACGTGACCAAACGCCATGTAGATGCAATGTGGGGGGAGCTTGGCTTGTAGTTGAGCATATTAATCCATCACCAGCACAACCTTGCCGGTGATGCCGCCTTGTTCAATGAGACGGTGTGCTTGGGCAGCATCTTTCAATGGCAGCATCCTGTTCACCAGCACGCCTAGCTTACCTGTTTCAACTAGCTGCGCGCCCTGTTCCAGTATTTTGCGCTGGCGGATACGCTCGTCATGCAAATGCATCACTTGCGGCGTGAGCATCAGTTCGTAGCACAGCGACAGATTGCGCAATCGCGCCAGTTGGGTATCAGCCAATGACAGCGAGGTAGTCAGCAGGCTGACCACTTTGCCGCCAATGCACGCCACATTGAGCGAGCGCAGGAAAACCTCGCCACCTACCGTGTCAAATACCACGTCTACGCCCTTATCAGCGGTCCATGCAAGAGATTCCCGCACAAAATCCTGCTCGCGGTAATTAATGATTTTTTCTGCGCCGAGACCCTGCACCAGCCCGGCTTTCTTGTCATCGCTTACCGTTACCGCGACATGCGCACCGAGATGGTGGGCTAATTGCACGGCGATATGGCCGACACCCCCTGCCGCAGCATGGATGAGGATAGTTTGTTTGGCTTGCAGATTAACGCGTTCGACTAGCGCCTCCCACACGGTGATCAACACCAGTGGCAATGCGGCGCTTTCATGCAGACTGAGGTTGGCTGGTTTGAAAGCGCAGTATTCTTCATGCACATTGGTATATTCGGCATAACAGCCGGGCTCGTCGCCAATACCGCCGCTGCAGAAATAGACCGCATCACCAACTGTAAAACGCGTCACGGCCGTGCCGATGGCTTCTACGACACCAGCACCATCGCAGCCCAGGATGGCGGGAAGTTTGTCGGGGTAATAGGCTGGCTTGGTACGCAGCTTGGTATCAAGCGGATTGATGCCTGCGGCGGCCAGCTTGACCCGTACATGGTGTTGTGAGGGTAATTCGGGTAGGGGGATTTCACATAGCTGCAGCACATCGGGGCTGCCAGCTGAAATCATTAAAATTGCTTTCATTTACATAACCGGGAATGGATGGTTGGCGGGGCAATCGGATCGAGGCCGCAAATGCCCGAAAGTCTATCAAAAAGGCTCATCGAACATCAACTGCCTAGTTGGAGCGACTTGAGAGAGTTTTGGTATGTTAAACTCGCTTCATAAATTTAGCGAGTTTAACCATGTCTGGAAATACAATTGGTACTTTATTCTGCGTTACATCTTTCGGCGAATCGCATGGTGCTGCCATCGGTTGCGTGGTGGATGGTTGCCCGCCTGGGATGGCGTTGAGCACAGCAGACATTCAACGCGAACTGGATCGCCGTAAGCCCGGCACTTCGCGCCATGTCACCCAACGGCGCGAGACAGACACGGTAGAAATTTTATCCGGCATCTTTGAAGGCAAGACCACTGGCACGCCGATTGCTTTGTTGATCCGCAATGAAGACCAACGTAGCAAAGACTATGGCAACATTGCCGAAAGCTTTCGTCCCGGCCATGCCGATTACACTTATTGGCAGAAATACGGCATCCGCGACCATCGCGGTGGCGGACGGGCGTCGGCACGCGAGACCGCCGTGCGTGTGGCAGCTGGAGCTATTGCGAAGAAATGGCTGAACGAGCGTTATGGTGTTGTAATACGTGGCTATTTATCGCAATTAGGTGAAGTGGTGGTGCCATTCAAGAGCTGGGATGACGTCAGCTGCAATCCCTTCTTTGTCGCCGACGACAGTTATGTTGAGCAACTGGAATCGTACATGGATGCGTTGCGTAAATCCGGCGACTCCATCGGTGCAAAGCTTACTGTCGTGGCCGAACATACGCCCGTGGGCTGGGGCGAGCCGGTGTATGACCGTCTCGATGCCGACATTGGCTACGCCATGATGAGCATTAATGCTGTAAAAGGAGTAGAGATTGGTGCCGGCTTTGCTTCAGTTACGCAGAAAGGCAGTGAGCATGGTGACGAAATCACTCCACAAGGTTTTTTATCCAACAACGCTGGCGGCATACTAGGTGGCATTTCCACGGGACAGGATATTGTGGCGCATATCGCCATAAAACCCACTTCCAGCATCCGCCTTCCGCGCCGCTCTATCAATAAATCGGGTGAACCAACGCTGGTGGAAACCCATGGTCGCCACGATCCGTGCGTAGGCATTCGCGCTACACCCATCGCCGAGGCCATGCTGGCCTTGGTGCTGATCGACCATGCTCTGCGCCACCGGGCACAGAACGCCGACGTGGCATGCACCACACCGAAAATTCCGGGCAAGATCGACTAGCGTTTGATATTCCGTAATAATCTACTGATGCTCGTTCCAGCAAGTTGCGTCCAGATGTCACACGCAAACTCGCCATGTCTTTGATTATCAATATCTTGCCAAGTTTCGCCGAGAACAACCCAGAGGCATAGTTATAAGTTCAGCCATAATTGTTTCACGTGGAACAATTATTACGAGGTTTTCTGCGTTCATATCATTTTGATGTATGATTCGCGCCTTCGCTTCATTAAGCAAATTAGCATTTCTGGAATAAGCAGATACAAAACACAAAGATGGATTTCCCGAAAAAATTCGATGTAATTGTTGTGGGTGGCGGCCACGCCGGGACAGAGGCTGCGCTTGCGAGTGCGCGTATGGGGTGTTCCACTTTGTTGCTCACGCATAACATTGAAACGCTTGGGATAATGTCGTGCAACCCATCCATTGGCGGCATCGGAAAAGGGCATTTAGTCAAGGAAATAGATGCCCTGGGTGGTGTCATGGCGGCAGCCACGGATGAATCAGGCATACAATTTCGCATCCTCAACTCCTCTAAAGGTCCGGCAGTACGCGCTACGCGTGCTCAGGCTGATCGGGTGCTATACAAACAGGCCATTCGCAAGCGATTAGAAAATGCCCCTAACCTTTGGTTATTTCAGCAGGCGGTGGACGATTTACTGGTAGAAAATAATAAGGTATGTGGGGTTTCTACCCAGCTGGGCTTACGTTTTTCTGCAAAAACTGTTGTGCTAACAACCGGGACTTTCCTTTCCGGCCTAATTCACATTGGACAGACTTCTTACCAAGCAGGACGGGCGGGCGACCCACCCTCTTTCAGCTTAGCGCAATGTTTGCGCGAACTTGATTTACCAATGGGCCGACTGAAGACTGGCACGCCACCGCGCATTGACGGGCGTAGCGTTGATTATTCCGTGATGACCGAGCAACCTGGCGATATGCCGGTGCCGGTATTTTCATTCATGGGACGGGTGCAACAGCATCCACAACAATTATCTTGCTGGATTACCCATACTAATCAACGCACGCACGAAATTATCCGCGGCGGGTTGGATCGCTCTCCGATGTTCACCGGAGTAATCGAGGGTGTGGGGCCACGCTATTGCCCGTCTATCGAAGACAAAATCACGCGCTTTTCCGACAAAGAATCACACCAGATTTTTCTGGAACCGGAAGGGTTGACTACTCACGAAATATATCCTAACGGGATTTCCACCAGCTTGTCTTTCGATGTACAGCTGGCATTAGTGCGTTCCATCAAAGGCTTGGAGAATGCGCATATCACACGCCCTGGCTATGCAATTGAATATGATTACTTTGATCCGCGCGGCTTGAAGCATTCATTAGAAACTAAAGCTATCACTGACCTGTTCTTCGCCGGGCAGATTAATGGCACCACGGGATACGAGGAAGCAGCCGCCCAAGGTCTACTGGCGGGCATTAATGCCGCATTGCGTGTGCTTGGCAAGGAAAGTTGGTGCCCGCGTCGCGATGAGGCCTATCTGGGCGTGTTGGTAGATGACTTGATTACGCGTGGCGTGTCTGAACCATACCGTATGTTTACCAGTCGGGCAGAGTATCGCCTGCAACTGCGCGAAGACAATGCAGACCTGCGTTTAACTGAAATCGGTCGCAGTCTGGGTGTGGTAGGTGATGCCCAGTGGGAGGCGTTTGAGTTGAAGCGTGATGCAATTACACGCGAACAAGAACGGCTGAAATCCATTTGGGTTAACCCCAAGCTGTTGCCACAGGAAGATGCGGAACGCGTGCTGGGCAAAAGGATAGAGCGCGAATATGCGCTGCATGAACTTTTGCGCCGTCCCGATGTGAGCTATGCCAGCCTGATGACTTTACCTGGAGCAGGTGAGCCGGTGGCCGATGAAAAAGTGTCAGATCAGGTGGAAATTCAAGCCAAATATTACGGCTACATTGAGCGACAGCGCGACGAGATAGCGCGCAATGAGCACAATGAAAACACGTGCTTACCTGAAGTAATGGATTATCGTACGGTGATAGGCCTGTCAATTGAGGTACAGCAAAAGCTTAATCAACATATGCCTGAGACAGTAGGAGAAGCGGCACGTATTTCCGGAATAACACCGGCGGCTGTCTCCCTGTTATTGGTTCACCTGAAACGCGGTTTTCGAAGTGTTGCAATGGCTCCAGAAGTAAAAGAACCACCAGAAGGCGAGAAAGTGCAGAAAAGCGCGTGAATCAAGCTAACGATCTGGCGCTTGGTATCACGCTACTGGGGCTGGATGTCACGCCAGAAGTACAGCACAAGCTGTTGACTTACCTTGAGTTATTGCAAAAGTGGAACCGGGTTTATAACCTGACGGCAATTCGTGAACCAGGACAGATGGTAATGGGTCATTTACTCGACAGCCTTGCCGTGTTGCCACATTTATGGCCTGGCCGTTGGCTGGACGTGGGTTGCGGTGCAGGTCTGCCCGGCTTGATACTGGCGCTAATGCGTCCGGAATGGACATTCGTCCTTCTGGATAGCAACAGCAAGAAAACCAGTTTTGTGCAGCAAGCGAAAATTGAACTGGAATTGCGCAACGTAAGCATTAGCTGCACACGTGTGGAAGGCTGGCAGACGGAGGAGAAATTCGATGGCATCATTTCCCGAGCTTTCGCAGAAACTGCAAAATTTGTTATGCTAACGCGTCATTTGCTGAAGCAAGAAGGGCGCTGGGTCGCCATGAAGGGCGTTTCGCAGCAGGCGTTGGAACGGTTGCCGAACGATGTCAGCGAGGAACAAATTATTCCGCTGCAGGTGCCGGGGCTAGCCGCCGCACGTTGCCTGATTATGTTGAAATTCACTTGAATATGGCCAAGATACTAGCGATTACCAATCAAAAAGGGGGGGTGGGTAAAACCACCACAACCATTAATCTGGCTGCAAGTCTGGCAGCCGCGAAGCAGCGTGTATTGCTGATTGATCTTGATCCCCAAGGTAATGCCACAATGGGCAGCGGTATTAACAAGCGGGATTTGTCGGCAACCATTTACCATGTGTTGTTGGGAAGCAAAACTCTGCAGGAAGTTCGTCTTTATTCGGAAGCCGGAAAGTATGACGTGCTACCGGCAAGCCGTGATCTGGCTGGCGCCGAAATTGAACTGGTTGATTTACCACAGCGAGAAACCCGGCTTAAGCAAGCTCTACTGGCCGTGACGGCTGAATATGATTATGCATTGATAGACTGTCCTCCCGCCTTAAATCTGCTTACCCTCAACGGACTGTGTGCCGCAAGGTCAGTCATGATTCCGGTGCAGTGCGAGTATTATGCCCTGGAAGGGCTTAGCGACTTGGTCAATACCATCCGAAAGGTGCGAGCAAACCTTAATCCGGATCTTGAAATCGAGGGTTTGCTGCGTACTATGTTCGATCCACGTAATACGTTGGCTTTGCAGGTATCGGAACAATTGCAACAACACTTTGGCGAGAAAGTTTACCGTACTATCATCCCGCGTAATGTGCGGTTGGCGGAAGCGCCTAGCTACGGTGTGCCGGTACTTCATCATGACAAATCTTCAAAAGGCGCTCAGGCCTACCTGGCTCTGGCAGGCGAATTGCTCAACAAGGCGGCACAGTCAGCGCAGGCTTAATCTGGAAGGAATTCACTTGGCAAAACCAAACAAAGGATTGGGGCGCGGCTTGGACGTTTTGTTATCCGGCAATGGCAAAGAGCAGGGTGACGTATTGAGTGAGATGAAAGTTGAGGATCTCATACCCGGCAAATATCAGCCGCGCAGCCATATGGATGAAGCCTCACTCAATGAACTGACCGCTTCGATCAAAGTGCAGGGCGTAATGCAGCCGATCCTGGCGCGTTTGTTACCCAATGGTAGCCACGAGATTATTGCCGGGGAACGCCGCTGGCGTGCCGCTCAGTTAGCTGGCCTGATCCAAGTGCCGGTATTGGTGCGCAAGGTGGCGGACAACGCCGCACTGGCCATGGCGTTGATCGAGAACATTCAGCGTGAGGATCTCAATCCATTGGAGGAAGCATTCGGCATTCAGCGCCTGATTGATGAATTCAAGATGACACACATGGCCGCCGCCGATGCGGTGGGGCGTTCGCGCAGCGGAACTAGCAATCTGCTGCGGCTGCTCAAGCTGCCCCAGTTAGTACAGGGTATGTTGACGGGGGGCGACCTCGATATGGGCCACGCCCGAGCGCTACTAGCGCTGGATCCCGCACGGCAGATCACTGCCGCCACTAAAATTGTGGGAGACGGGCTGTCAGTGCGCGAGGCAGAAAAACTGGTGCAGGATTTGCTGAGTCCCGTACCTCAACACAAAAAGTCCAAGCCCAGCCGCGACATCCTGCAATTGCAAGAAGATATTGCCCAGCATCTAGGCACCAACGTACAAATCAAGGCCGGTAAAACAGGCACGGGCAAATTGATTATCAGTTACACCAGTCATGATCATTTGGCTGAGCTGATCGCACGGTGGAAATAGCGCCCTGAAAATAAATCGTTGACGCCAGTAAGCGAAATTGAGTAGAATGCTGGGCTTCGAAGAAGTTGGGGCGCTTATGGACAGTGCGGTTCGCCGAATTATTTTGATTCAGTTAGCTGTAACCGCAGCGATGGCATTGTTGATGCTGGCGTACCTGAACGCAGTTGCCGCAGCCTCGGCTTTTGTTGGAGGAGCGGTAGGCTTTCTAACTAGTTTGGTTTACGCTAAAAAAATGTTCGCGCCACTGGGCAGCGAACCTAAAACAATAATTGTGGCGCATTATCGCGCCGAAGCTTACAAGCTGGTATTTACAATTCTATTGTTCTCTTTGGTCTTCACGCAATTTAAGGAAGTGCATGTGTTGCCGCTGTTTATGGCATACATTGCAACGTTGATGGTTTACTGGGTAGCATTAATTTTTGTGTAAAGTTTATGAGCACTGAAGGCCTGACAACATCCGCTTATATTAAGCACCATCTTCAAAATCTGACCTGCTCCTTTCAGGATGGTCATTTCCATTGTGCCCATACTGCCGAGGAAGCTAAAGCAATGGGGTTCTGGGCAGTGAACATGGATACCATTTTGGTGTCGCTGTTCTTGGGACTAATGTTCTTGTTTATTTTCAGCAGGGTAGCAAAAAGCATAAGCACCGGTGTGCCAAGTGGCATGCAGAACTTCGTGGAATGGGTGGTCGAATTTATTGACAGCAGCGTGCGCGGCTCATTTAACGGGCGCAGCGCCTTGGTTGCTCCGCTGGCGCTGTCCATTTTTGCCTGGATTTTCCTGATGAACCTTATGGATCTGGTGCCTATCGACTATATTTCGTTAATTACCCAACCACTGGGCATTGGTCATTTTAAGCTAGTTCCCACCACGGATCCGAACGCTACGATAGGTATGGCCATTGGCGTATTCTTACTGGTACTATTTTACAGTATCAAGGTTAAGGGTCTGGGTGGCTTTGTCGGTGAATTGACGCTGCAACCGTTTGGTAAATTTGGTTTGCCAGTCAATCTGTTTCTAGAAGGAGTCAACCTGATTGCCAAGCCGGTTTCATTGGCATTGCGTTTGTTCGGGAATATGTATGCAGGTGAAATGATATTCATCTTGATTGCGATCATGGGCGCATCCTGGATGAGTTTTTCTTTTGCCAGCACTCTGTTGTTCAGTTCACAGGTTATTCTATCTTTGGGATGGGCGATTTTCCATATCCTGATTGTCACACTGCAAGCCTTTATTTTCATGACGTTGACTATCGTATATTTGGACATGGCGCATCAGGAACACCATTAAAAAATTATTTTCTTAAACACTTACTTTTACTAACAGGAGAAGAAACAAATGGATACGGCACAAGCACTGCTTTATATCGCCGGCGCGATCATGATGGGGCTCGGAGCATTGGGTGCCGCAGTAGGTATTGGCATTCTGGGCGGCCGCTTCCTTGAAGGCGCGGCTCGTCAGCCTGAACTAATTCCAATGCTACGTACCCAGTTCTTCGTGGTCATGGGCTTGGTTGATGCCGTTCCGATGATTGCGGTCGGTATTGCCATGTATGTTCTGTTCGCAGTGGCAGGTCAGTAAGCCTGCGTGCGTGCGTTTAATCAAGGAAAGGTTTTTGCATGAACATTAATGCGACCCTTATCGGCCAGACGATCATGTTTGCATTGTTCGTATGGTTTTGCATGAAGTTTGTGTGGCCGCCCATCATGGCAGCGCTGGATGCTCGCAATAAACGAATTGCAGATGGTTTGGCTGCGGCGGAGCGGGGCAAGAATGACTTGGCGTTGGCTGCCAAGCGCTCCACTGAACTTCTCCGCGAAGCAAAGGAAAAAGTAGCTGAGGTCATTGCGCTAGGTGACAAGCGAGCAAGCGAAATAGTCGAAGAAGCAAAAGCACAAGCCAAAATCGAAGGTGAGCGCATAGTTACGGCGGCCAAGGCTGAAATTGAGCAGGAGGTATTCCGCGCCAAAGAGCAATTGCGTACACAAGTGTCCGCTATTGCATTGGCTGGCGCAGGCAAAATTCTGGGCCGTGAAATTGACGCCAAGGCACATAACGACTTGCTTGATAAGCTAGTCGCGGAAATTTAAATATTATGGCTGAAGCTATAACTGTCGCACGCCCCTATGCTCAAGCTGCATTCGATGAAGCGCGCGAGCTTGGCGAATTGAAGAGTTGGTCGGACATACTGCAATCTGTAGCTCAAGCAGTGGTTAACCCGGAAGTTCGCGCAATTATTACCAGTCCGCGCATAATCAAAAGTCAGCTAGTCGAGTTGATGCTGGCACTTTCCGGCGGCAAGGCAAGCGAAATACAACGTAACTTTATCAAGCTGCTGATAGAAGGCCAGCGCCTCATTTTGTTGCCTGAAATCGTAATGCTGTTCGAGATAATGCGCGCTGAGGCAGAAAAAAATGTGGACGTTGTGGTGACTTCCGCCTTCGATTTAAGCGAAGCGCAAAAGCAAAAAATTGCTGAAGCGCTACAAAAGCGCATGGGCCGTGAGATCAGGCTTAGCTGTGAAACTGACCGCAAATTATTAGGCGGAATAATTATCCGCGCCGGTGACAAGGTGATAGATGGTTCTGCGCACACACACCTTTCCGAGTTGGCCAACGCCTTGGCTTGATGACAGATATATTGAAATTAAGGAAAAGTAGATGAAGCTCAACCCTTCTGAAATTAGTAATTTGATTCGTAGCCGCATCGAGAATTTCGAGGCATTATCCCAAGCGCGCACGGAAGGTACGGTGGTGAGCGTAACCGATGGTATCGTCCGTATTCACGGACTATCCGACGTGATGCAGGGCGAAATGCTGGAGTTTCCCGGCAATACCTTCGGTCTGGCTCTCAATCTGGAGCGCGACTCCGTTGGCTCAGTGGTTCTGGGTGACTATGAGCATATTACTGAGGGTGACACAGTCAAGTGCACAGGCCGGATTCTGGAAGTGCCTGTCGGCCCTGAACTGATCGGTCGCGTAGTGAATGCACTTGGACAACCAATTGACGGCAAGGGTCCGGTCAACGCCAAGATGACCGACAAGATAGAGAAGGTTGCGCCTGGTGTAATTGACCGCAAGTCGGTGTCACAACCAGTTCAGACCGGCCTCAAGGCCATTGACTCAATGGTTCCGGTTGGTCGAGGGCAGCGCGAACTGATCATTGGTGATCGCCAGACCGGAAAAACTGCCGTAGCAATAGATGCCATCATCAACCAGAAGGGTCAGAACATGACCTGTATCTACGTTG
Organism: uncultured Nitrosomonadales bacterium; assembly: GCA_903878125.1. GTDB lineage: Bacteria > Pseudomonadota > Gammaproteobacteria > Burkholderiales > Gallionellaceae > Nitrotoga. Next base: position 12,846 of record CAIRGS010000253.1, read on the forward strand.
CGATCGGCCAAAAGGCTTCTACTGTTGCGAATGTAGTGCGCAAACTGGAAGAGCACGGCGCGATGGAATACACCATTGTGGTTGTGGCTACAGCCTCTGATTCAGCGGCGATGCAATTTCTGGCGCCATACGCCGGTTGCACAATGGGCGAGTACTATCGCGATCGCGGTCAAGATGCGCTGATTGTTTATGACGACTTAACCAAACAAGCCTGGGCTTATCGCCAGATATCATTACTGTTACGCCGTCCACCGGGCCGAGAAGCCTATCCGGGAGATGTGTTCTACTTGCACTCCCGTTTGCTGGAGCGCAGTGCACGAGTAAATGAAGAATATGTTGAAAAATTTACCAACGGCGAGGTCAAAGGCAAGACTGGCTCGCTGACCGCGCTGCCGGTGATTGAAACTGCTGCAGGAGACGTATCCGCTTTTGTGCCCACCAACGTAATTTCCATTACTGACGGTCAGATTTTCCTGGAAACGGATTTATTCAATGCAGGTATCCGTCCAGCGATCAACGCCGGCATCTCGGTGTCTCGCGTGGGCGGCGCGGCGCAGACCAAGGTCATCAAAAAGCTAGGCGGCGGCGTTCGTTTGGCATTGGCACAGTACCGTGAATTAGCCGCATTCGCGCAATTCGCTTCTGATTTGGACGAAGCCACTCGCAAACAACTGGAACGTGGCCGTCTAGTAATGGAATTGATGAAGCAGCCGCAATATGCACCATTATCCGTAGCCGAAATGGCAATAACGCTGTTCGCGATCAACAAGAGCTCCTTCGATGACGTACTGATAAACAAGGTTCTAGCATTCGAAACCGGACTGCACTCGTTCGTGAAATCCCAATACAAGACCTTAGAGGAGGCCATCGAATCCAGTAAGGATTTGTCCGCCGACAACGAAAAAATCTTGATTGCCGCAATTGAAAAATTCAAGTCCACTGCAGTTTACTAAGCCGGGGGCAAGATAATGGCTGGCAGCAAAGAAATACGAACTAAAATCAAGAGCGTTGAAAATACGCGCAAGATCACGCGAGCCATGGAAATGGTAGCGGCTTCCAAGATGCGCAAGGCTCAGGAGCGTATGCGTGCCGCTCGCCCTTATGCAGAAAAAATTCGTCAGGTTGCAGCGCATTTATCGCGCGCCAATCCGGAATATAAGCATCCATTTCTGGTTAAACGCGATGTCGTCAAAAATGTCGCTGTAATTATTATCTCCTCTGACAAAGGACTCTGCGGTGGTCTCAATACCAACATCCTGCGTATGGTTGTGGCGCGAATGAAGGAATGGGAAAGCGAGAACAAAGGCATCAGCATATGTGCTATTGGCAATAAAGGATTTAGCTTTATGTCCCGTATCGGTGCAAAAGTTAAATCGCATATGATCGGACTGGGAGACATTCCACACATCGAGAAACTGATTGGAGCGGTCAAGGTAATGCTGGATGCTTACAATTCTGGCGAGATTGATGCAATTTACATTAGTTATAACGGTTTCGTTAACACCATGAAGCAAGAGCCCAGAATGGAGCAATTACTGCCGCTTTCGAGTGAAAGCTTGGAACCTGCCAATGGCACTACATGGGATTACATTTATGAACCTGATGCCAAGGTCGTAGTGGATGAATTGCTGGTGCGCTATATTGAATCATTGGTTTATAACGCGGTAACAGAAAATCAGGCTTCCGAACAGAGTGCGCGCATGGTGGCAATGAAGGCTGCATCCGATAATGCGAAGGAAGTCATAGGCGAACTTAAGCTGATTTACAATAAAGCGCGTCAAGCAGCGATTACCAAGGAAATATCAGAAATTGTCGGTGGCGCAGCAGCTGTAAGTTAATGCACGCAATTGGCCGGGTCTATGTTCTGTGCAAATAACTAACGGAATATGTAAAATTGTTGAGCAAAATCATATCGCGATAGAATTTGAATTAGAGATGTGCTCTGCTGTTTGCGACAACGAGTACAGAGTCAATATAAAGTGGGGAACCTCAAGATGAGTCAAGGAAAAATTGTTCAGTGTATTGGTGCGGTGGTGGACGTTGAATTTCCGCGTGATCATATACCTAAAGTCTACGATGCGCTGATAGTACAGGACGATGGAAGCTCTGTTGCTGAAAAAGGCCTGACCTTGGAAGTACAGCAGCAGATTGGCGACGGCGTGGTGCGCACCATTGCGATGGGTTCCTCCGACGGCCTGCGTCGCGGAATGGAAGTGGTCAATACGGGTAACCAGATTACTGTGCCAGTTGGCCATGGTACTTTGGGCCGCATCATGGATGTATTGGGACGCCCTATCGATGAGGTGGGTGAAATTAAGTGTGAGGAGCGTCGCTCCATTCACCAGAAAGCACCAAAGTTCGATGAATTGTCTCCATCAGTCGACTTATTGGAAACCGGAATTAAGGTAATTGACTTAGTGTGCCCCTTTGCCAAGGGCGGCAAGGTGGGATTATTCGGTGGCGCAGGTGTTGGCAAAACCGTGAATATGCTGGAACTCATTAATAACATTGCCAAACAACATTCAGGATTGTCAGTGTTTGCCGGCGTGGGTGAGCGTACCCGAGAAGGAAATGACTTCTATCATGAAATGTCGGAAGCGGGTGTAATCAAGCTAGACAATCTGCCAGAGTCCAAAGTAGCAATGGTATTCGGCCAGATGAACGAGCCCCCTGGCAATCGTCTACGCGTGGCGTTATCTGGGCTGACTATGGCGGAATATTTCCGCGATGAAGGCCGCGACGTTTTGTTCTTTGTAGATAATATCTATCGTTTTACGCTAGCGGGTACCGAAGTCTCTGCTTTACTCGGTCGTATGCCTTCAGCGGTAGGTTACCAGCCAACGCTGGCAGAAGAAATGGGGCGTTTGCAAGAACGTATTACCTCAACTAAAACCGGCTCGATTACCTCGATCCAAGCTGTGTATGTCCCGGCGGATGACTTGACCGACCCGTCCCCTGCGACCACCTTCCTTCACTTGGATTCCACAGTGGTACTGTCACGCGACATCGCTTCGTTGGGTATTTACCCAGCTGTAGATCCGTTGGACTCAACCTCACGCCAGCTTGACCCCTTAGTAGTAGGTGAAGAACATTATCACGTTGCCCGTAGCGTACAGCAGACACTACAACGCTACAAGGAATTGCGCGATATTATCGCGATTCTCGGCATGGACGAACTGGCGCCCGAAGATAAGCTGGCTGTAGCTCGTGCACGTAAGATTCAACGTTTCTTATCCCAGCCTTTTCACGTAGCCGAAGTATTTACCGGTAGCCCTGGAAAGTATGTCACGCTGAAAGAGACCATCAAGGGCTTTAAGGGCATTGTCAATGGCGATTACGACCACTTGCCCGAGCAGGCATTCTATATGGTCGGCACTATTGATGAAGCGATTGAAAAAGCCAAAACTCTTCAGTAACATTTAACGCTGTATTTGGGCCAAGTGCCGTAGTAATAAGGAATTTTATGGCAATGACTGTTCATGTTGATGTAGTGAGCGCAGAAGAGTCCATTTTCTCTGGCCTTGTAGAAATGGTCGTCGTTCCGGGTGAAATGGGCGAACTAGGAATTTACCCACGCCATGCACCACTATTAACGCGCATTAAACCAGGTTCGGTACGCCTCAAGCTGCCAGATCAAAGCGAATTTGTGCTGATTTACGTTTCTGGTGGAATGCTGGAAGTTCAGCCCAGCGTAGTTACGATATTAGCTGATACCGCCATTCGCGGTGCAGACTTGGATGAAGTGCGCTCACTCGAAGCTAAGCGCGCAGCGGAAGAAGCAATGAAAAACCGTGTTTCTGATATTGACTACGCTACCGCGCAGGCCGAGCTTTCAGAAGCGCTTGCCCAGTTGCAAGCAATTGAGAAGATGCGCAAGCAACAACCACACTAAGTCTATTGGATTATTGTGATTTGCAATGAAAGCGGCTTAGGCCGTTTTTTTTGTTTATACTTCTTAATCAAATTTTATATCGCATCTAACATGACTACGCTCAATATCGTTATTCTCGCTGCCGGCAGGGGACAGCGCATGCATTCAGACAAGCCCAAAGTGCTGCATTGCTTGGCTGGTCGTCCACTGTTGCAACATGTACTCGATACTGCTGTCCAATTCGGTACAGGTATAACCTGCGTTGTGTATGGCCATGGAGGCGAAGCGGTACCGCAGGCGATGGCTCAGTATGAGGCTAATTTTGTTTTGCAGGAACCGCAACTCGGGACCGGTCATGCGGTACAGCAAGCACTTCGACACTTGAATGATGACAGTTTTACGCTGGTGCTGTATGGCGACGTGCCGCTTATTCAGCTTGGAACATTGGAAAAAATGTTGGTGACGCAGCCAGCACTCACCCTGCTCACCATTCACCTTGATAACCCCACCGGTTACGGCCGTATCGTGCGCGATAGCGCAGGCAACGTTAAGTGCATAGTAGAGGAAAAAGATGCCACTGCCGAGCAGCGCGCCATACACGAAGTGAATACTGGCATCCTTGTCGCCCCCACCCATCTGCTACGTAACTGGTTGTCAAAATTGCGCAATGAAAATTCACAATTTGAGTACTACCTGACTGACATAGTTGGCATGGCCGTAATGCAGGGGGTTGCAGTGCACACAGTACAGCCTGCTCATGCGTGGGAAGTGGCAGGTGTCAACAGCAAAGCACAACTGGCCGAACTGGAACGTATCTGGCAACATGAACAGGCACACCAGTTATTGGTTAAGGGTGTTACCTTGGCTGATCCTGCGCGCCTCGATGTGCGCGGCAAACTTGTATGCGAACGTGATGTTGAAATTGATGTTGGCTGCATCTTCGAAGGCGATGTTTATCTTGGAAATGGCGTGCGCGTAGGCGCTTACAGCGTAATAAAAAACACTCGCATTGGCACAAATACCTACATCGAACCATTTAGCCATATTGATCAAGTGAAGATCGGCGACAACTGTCGTATTGGCCCTTATGCCCGACTGCGACCCGGCAGCAAATTACATAACGAGGTGCACATTGGAAACTTTGTCGAGGTGAAAAACAGTGAAATTGCCGCCAGTAGCAAGGCCAATCACTTAAGCTATATAGGCGACAGCAGCGTCGGTAGCCGCGTCAACATAGGCGCAGGCACAATCACCTGCAATTATGATGGTGCAAACAAACATCGCACCATCATCGAGGACGATGTTTTTATCGGCTCAAATACACAGCTGGTCGCGCCAGTAAAAATAGGACGTGGCGCCACCATAGGCGCGGGCTCAACCATTACCAGCGATGCGCCAGAAGGTGAATTAACCCTATCACGCGCTAAACAAATTACTCTGCCGGGCTGGCGGAGGCCACGCAAGAAAAATAATATGCCTTAATAGATTTCGCCGTGCTTATGAGGTTGATATTTAACGTTTATTTTCCGATGCAAAACCGGCTAAATATTTCACCGAGCAGATCATCCGCACTAAACTCACCCGTAATAGAACTTAGTCCTTCTTGAGCAAGTCGCAACTCTTCCGCGCAAAGTTCTGGACGTTTAATTTCCTCTGTTGCCCGCTGCAAATGGTCACGCGCATCCAATAACGCATGTATATGGCGTTCACGTGCCATAAATATTCCTGCTTCTTGATGCCATCCAAGCATTAATAGCAACTTATTACGCAGGAAGTCAAGCCCCTCGCCTGTTTTAGCAGATAGATAAATGTGGCATTCGTCGTTATGCTCTTTTACATAAGCATGCTGGGCAAGCAAATCAACTTTATTAAAGACATGTAATCGCGGAATTTCAAACGGTAACTCGTCTAAAATTTTCTGGTCATCCTCAGTCATACCGTGACTGGCATCCAACAGAACCAGGATGGCATCAGCTTTTTTTAGAGCTCCATATGTACGCGCTATCCCCATTTGCTCCACTGCATCACCTGCCTCTCGCAATCCAGCCGTATCTATAATATGCAATGGCACACCACTGATCTGAATAGATTGGCTAATAAGGTCGCGCGTGGTACCTGGAAATTCACTCACTAACGCGATATCTTCCCCACTCAATCGGTTAAGTAGACTTGACTTACCGACGTTAGGTTGGCCGACCAGCACAATATGCGCGCCTTCTCGCAACAGGCTCCCTTGTTGTGCCAAACTTAAAATTTTTTCTAATTCCGCACGTAATGCGATTAGTCGAGAATCACGTTGCGTGACATCTGGAGCATCAATCTCTTCTTCCGGAAAATCCAACATTGCTTCGACCAACATGCGTAACAATACCAATCCGTCCACTAAGCGATGGATAGCCTGGGAAAATTCACCTTGTAGCGAGCGCATAGCGCTGCGCGCAGCCTGACTGGTGGTAGCAGCTATCAGGTCGGCGACGCTTTCTGCTTGCGCCAAATCAAGCTTTTCATTAAGGAATGCACGCTGCGTAAATTCACCTGGCTGGGCGAGGCGAGCACCAATTTCAAGACAGCGTTGCAACACCAATTGCAGTACGGCGGTACCGCCGTGCCCCTGCAATTCTAAAATGTCCTCGCCAGTGTAGGAATGTGGGGCATGAAAGAACAGAGCGATGCCCTGATCCATAACCCGCCCTTGCGCATCCAGAAAAGAAGTGTACGTTGCGTGCCGCGGCACAGGTACTTTCCCTAACAGGGTTTGTGCCAATAAACCAAGATCATGCCCGGAAAGCCTGACCACGCCGATACCACCTTGCCCATGAGGAGTAGCGATTGCCGCAATAACATCAGGCTTTAGCTGTGCCTTTGACATTAGCCTCCAGTCCACGCGTAATATACCACTGCTGAACAATAGAAAGTATATTGTTTACAATGGAATACAGCACCAACCCGGCTGGAAAGAAGAAAAACACCACACTAAATACAATTGGCAATGTTTTCATAAGCTTGGCTTGCAAAGGATCGGGTGGAACAGGGTTTAACTTACTTTGAATTATCATGGTGGAACCCATGATTAAGGGTAAAACATAATATGGATCAGGCACCGACAAATCAGTAATCCAGCCAAAAAATGGAGCATAACGTAATTCGACACTCGCAAGAATAGCCCAGTATAAAGCAATAAACACCGGTATCTGAACGAGCATTGGCAAGCAACCCCCAAGTGGATTAATTTTCTCCGTTTTGTACAATTCCATCATAGCTTTATGCAGGCGCTCGCGGTCATCTCCATATTGCTGCTTGATTTTCTCCAGCTTGGGGGCCACTACACGCATTTTGCCCATGGAGCGATAACTGGCCGCAGACAATGGAAAAAATAACAACTTAATAAAGAACGTCAACAAGATAATGGCTACACCCCAGTTGAATACCCAGCCATACAGGTAAGAAAGCAACCAGAACAATGGGGTGGAAATGATTGTCAGCCAGCCATAATCTACTGTTAACCCCAACCCCGGTGCAATTTCATCCAGCGAGGTTTGCGCCGGCCCAGCATAAAGTGGCACGCTAATCTTTGCAGTCTGACCTGGCGCAATAGCCGCTACTGGTAAAATAATGCCTACCGAATAAAGCTCGTTTTCCAGCTTCCTGGTGTAAAACTCTCGCTGTATCTTATCTTTAGGTAACCATGCCGCTACAAAGTAGTGTTGCAGCATCCCTACCCAACCATTGTCAGCACTTTGAGAATGCTTGGCATTTCCCTTCTCGATATCGGGAAAGCCAACCTTCTGAAATTTTTCCTTGTCTGTATAAATGGCAGTTCCCGTGTAAGTGGGTAAAAACATTGATGCGCCTTCAGGTGTGGATTTGTCGCGCACAAACTGAAAATAAGCAGATGGGGAAAGCGGACTGGTTGCAATGTTTTCGATTTCGTAGCCCACCTCTACCAAGTAGCCACCTCGATGGAACACATAAAATTTAGTTACTTTTGCACCAACAACATTTGTAGCAAGTAATCGCACCTCGATTGTATCTTTACCTTCAGTTAATAGATATTCACTAGCCTGAGCCGTGAATGTCGTATTGTGCGTGGGCAATCCAGTGCCCAGCAAACCAGTTTGGGCAATATATGAGTGCACCCCATGTTCCTGCAGCAATACGAACGGTTTGTTCTTGTTTTTACTATCCCGCTGCTGCAAAAACTCCAAACGACGCAAATCCCCGCCGACAGTATTAATTTCTGCGGTTAGACTATCTGTTTTTACAGTAATTATTTGCCCAGCTTGAGTTTTTGATTGGGTAGCAACCGCAATTGCCTCAGGGCTGGCCGTAGCCGCTTTATCGGGTACATCACCTGTTGTTGGTACAACAACTTTCGGAGCGACCACAGGCGCTGTTCGCGCGATCGGTTGCTGTGTACGTTGCCAACTTTCCCACAACAACATTATTGATATTGCGAATGCCAAAAAAAAGAACAGCCTGAACAGCTTGTGAAAATCCATATGGTTTCGCCTATGTAAATCTATGGGGCGGGATCATAACCACCTGGATTCCAGGGGTTGCAACGAATCACCCGCTTAATGCTCAACCAAGTACCACACCAAGCACCATGTTTAGAGATAACCTCACGAGCATATTGAGAACAACTTGGAGTAAAGCGACAAGTCGATGGCGTGAGTGGACTCAGTAAATATTGATATATACCTATCAACCTGATTAAGAGTTGTCGCATCACATGCGGACAGTTTGAAACAACTGTAACAAGGCCAGCCGTCCTTCAGCCGAGGTTTCGGAATTAAATCGCCGCTTGGCTCTAACTACTACATCCACCGAGTGTGCGACTGAGAAATTAAGCCGAAATAAATTTCGAATCATGCGCTTTGCGAAATTTCTGGATACCGCCTTTGGCATGCTTCTTTTGCTGGCTATTACCCCAAGACGGGAATAGCCGTTCTCATTTTTTCGTATATAGACTGTAAACCATTTATTACTAAAACACTCGGCACGAAGCGCCAACTCAAACTCTATCGGTTGCTTAATCCGGCGACATGGCGGTAAAGTTTGTTTAGAATCAAACGGCAAGGCGCACACGGCCTTTGGCTCTACGAGCGGCTATAACCGCTCTTCCTCCCTTGGTTCTCATGCGAACCAGAAATCCATGAGTCCTCTTCCTTTTGGTGACGGACGGTTGATATGTACGTTTCATTGTTAATGCCCCTAATTAATAATTAATACTTGAAAACCCGCTATTACATTATTTACGGGACTTTATGTCAAGCTCATTTTACCCCATATTGCCCATTGGATGTATGAACCTATTATAATCAACAAGATTTCTAATGATATCTATTCGAAACCTTCAATACTTTTCAATGTCGTACCGCCCTAGAAATAAGTTGTCCGAGCTTGTGACAAATTACTTGTCTGGATTCAAACCAGCCCACAAAAATGGTCGATGGCAAATTGCAAAGGTTCCATTATAGTTTGTCTGCTATGAAGAACTTTTTGCCTTGCATGTAGTAGAATGTCCGAAGATTTTTTGCACTGTCCTCTGAAAATTATGCGAGACAAAACATTATGGAATTACTGTCTTCATTTTTTTGAAGGTACGCTTACCTCACTACAATTTAACTCGTGGATTAAACCTCTGATTTTTGAAATTGAAGGTAATTTGATTACCTTGACTGCACCGAATAGTTTTATATTGAAAGTTGTGCAGGATAGATTTTTACCAGAAATTTCCAAGCAAGCCGCGTTATTTCTTGCTTGCCCGCCAAGTTTCGAGTTGCGTATAGAAGAAAAAAGTCTCAATTTTCTCCCCAAAAAATCACCAGTAGCTTCAACCAATATTGTCCAGTCTATACCCCAACTCACCCTCAACAAACACACAAATCAAAACAAACTTAATCCTTTGTTATCTTTTGAAAACTTTGTTACTGGTAAAGCAAATCAATTGGCTCATGCAGCAGCAATACAAGTTGCTGAAAGTCCCGGTACAACATACAACCCATTATTTATTTACGGCGGCGTCGGATTAGGTAAAACTCACTTAATTCAGGCTATTGGGAATCATATAAAACTTGAAAATGCACAGGCAAAAGTTTGCTATGTTCATGCTACTAATTATATTTCAGATGTAGTCCGCGCTTTTCAAACTAAAAAATTTGATGACTTCAAACAATTCTACAACTCATTAGATTTACTATTGATTGATGACATTCAATTCATCGCAGATAAAACTGGAACCCAACAAGAATTTTTCTATACCCTCAATTCATTGATTGATGGCCATAAACAAGTTGTAATTACATGCGATTCTTTCCCAAAAGAAATTTCTGGAATGACACCACGACTTACTTCACGATTCAGTTGGGGATTAACAGTAGCTGTTGAACCACCTGGTTTAGAAATGCGAGTAGCAATCTTGCTACAGAAAGCTGCTCTTTCTAATAATCCAATAAATGAAGATGTTGCTTTTTTTATTGCCAAGCACATTCGTTCTAATATCCGTGAATTAGAAGGGGCACTGAAACGTATTGACGCTTATTCTAGATTTCACAAACGTAGCATCTCTGTAGAGCTTGCAAAAGAAGCACTTAAAGATTTACTGGCTTCTCAAAATAAACAAATTTCCATAGAGAATATACAAAAAACAGTAGCTGATTTTTACCGTCTCAAGGTTGCTGATCTTCTTTCCAAGAAAAGGACGCGATTAATTGCCCGACCTAGACAAATTGCAATGTGTTTAGCAAGGGAATTGACACAATTAAGCTTACCAGAAATTGGAGCCGCTTTTGGAGGACGCGATCATACTACGGTTATGTATGCATGCAAGACTATTGAAAGCTTACGTAATTCGAATGCCCCCCTAAATGCGGATTTCAATGTACTTAATCAAACATTGCGAAACTAATATTCTTGGTTAATATTGATCTTATTTTGTGTATAACCATCCCGAAAAATAATTTTATTAAAACTATACACAAAAATTACTCATCAAAAACAATAATTATCCACACCTCTTTATAAACTCTAATTAGTTATAAATAAATAGAAATATCACGTTATTCACTATATATAATACCTATTATTGTTATTATTAAGGATATATAAGAATGTTAATTGAAAATATTGAAAAAAACAGTTTATTAAATCCCCTTCAGAAAATTATTGGGGTAGTGGAACGTAAACAACCTCTCCCAATTCTGTCAAATGTATTAATTGAAAAAACCGGATCAAATATACGTTTTGTAGCGACAGATCTCGAAATTCAAATCGAAACGAAATTTATCGATATAAATCAAAAAAGTCCTGATACAGCAGTTACTGTAGCCGCTAAGAAATTGCAAGAAATTATTAAAGTTTTACCTGAAGGAAGTCTTGTTACATTAGATATTCATCAGAATCGTCTTTTAGTAAAAGTGAATAAAAGTAAATTTACTTTACAAACATTACCTGCCCAAGATTTTCCTAAAATTTCGGAGCAATTAGAACAAGCCGTAAAAGTACAAATTGAACAAGGAAAACTTAAAAAGTTGCTAGGTATGGTTCAATATGCCATGGCACAGCAAGATATTCGCTATTATTTAAATGGTGTTTTATTAGTAATTGATGGAAATTTTTTAAAAATAATAGCAACAGATGGGCATCGCCTTGCTTATATTATGACCAAGCTAGACCAGGAATATCCTAAAATGGAAGTTATCCTACCTAGAAAAACAGTTAATGAACTAATTAAACTTTTAACTGAGACAGAAGAAAAAGTTGAATTTGAATTAGCTGCGAATCAAGTTCGTATGACTTTTTCAGATATTATTTTAATATCTAAGGTAATAGAGGGAAAATTTCCAGATTATGAACGAGTTATACCAAATTACACTAACCGACTTACGTTAAATAGAATTGAAATATTACAAGCATTGCAACGCGCAGCAATTTTATCTAATGAAAAATTCAGGGGGGTACGCTTTGTCCTGACAGAAAAAAATCTGCGCATTATAAGTAATAATAGCGAGCAAGAAGAAGCGCAGGAAGATATGGAAATAGACTATCAAGGAATTGCACTTGATGTTGGTTTTA
>CAIRGS010000254.1 GCA_903878125.1 uncultured Nitrosomonadales bacterium
GGCAAGTAGAGTTGTTCTTCAAATGGATCAAGCAACATCTGCGCATCAAGCGTTTTTTGGGCACGAGCGAAAACGCGGTGAAGACGCAAATCTGGTGCGCCGTGTCCACCTACGTGCTGATTGCCATCGTCAAAAAGGAGCTCCAGCTCAATGCCTCTCGCTACACTTTATTACAGATATGGTCAGTCTCATTTTCGAAAAACCCATTATTTCATATGCCTTGCAGCCTGACACTACCAGAACCATTGCGCCAATACCCAATAACCAAATGATTCTTTTTTATTTTTAACCTGACACTAGTGATAGGCAATATTTATTTATGATCCCCTCAGAGCCCACCTCTATCTTCAAGGATTCCTGGTCGCTGTACGACCTGATTACAAAATTTAATTATATGTTCCACGAAGAGATCTATACGGAGGTTGGGAATCTCTTGCGGCTTAAAGGGGAGCCAGGACGCTACTGCCTCCTAGATCTGGGCTGCGGAAACGCACGTTATCTCGCACCCTGTCTGAAGCAAGCGCCACCCCTGGTGTATGAGGGGGTCGACCTATCTGAGGCCGCACTCAGTGAGGCGCGTGAATACCTAGCCGGCTTGCCCAGCGAGATTACGCTGACCCATCAAGACATGCTGGCGGCGATTGAGTCGACCAGCAGAACCTGGGACGTTGTCTTTACGGGATTCGCAATTCACCACATGACATCAGACGAGAAGACACGCTTCTTTGCCGCGGCCGCACGCTGCTTGGCACAAGGTGGTTGGCTGATCATGGTGGATGTGGTGCGCGAGGAAAATCAAAGCAGAGAGGACTACCTAGATTACTACCTGAAGTTTATGCGTGACCACTGGACTGGGGTGCCACGAGATCAATTGGAGGAGGCTTGCGCGCACGTGCGTGACCACGATTACCCTGAGAGCCTCTCTACCTTGCGGGCCATGGCCACGGAAGCGGGCTTTAACTCGGTCCGTATTGTTATTCGCAAGGCGCAGCACCATGTTATTTTATTTTCACGGTGAGTCGTCCACTTGTGTCTGTAGTGGTCAAGTAATTTCGGACACAACGATAGGTTTTGTTGCTGTCCTGTTCCGCTTAAAGACGGAGGGCGACAGATTGCCCAATACTGAATGTATGCGATTACAGTTATAAAATGCCACGATGTATGCAGTGACATCTGTTTTAGCTTCCATTTGATTAGCATATTCGCGCTGCCAGACGCGCTCCATTTTGAGGTTCAGAAAGAAGCGTTCTGCCACTATATTGTCCCAACAGTTGCTCATACGGTGTCAAACAGCGCGTTGAATTTTCCACTATTTGTAAATTTCAGCATCTGTGGGAACAACTCACGGCCCCTTGCAGTATGTGGATTATTTAAAAGACCGTTGGCAAATATGCGCGCTGTTTGGTGGGAAATATTCTACGCTGTTTGACAAACCACGGGGCCATCCGTCCAAGCACCCTGGGTCTTTATCATTATTTCAGCATCATGACGAGGCACCTTCAATTTTGCAATGAGGGATGCCATCGGCATCTGCCAAGCTATCACTGAGCCGTCAAAGGAAGAGTTCGATGGTATTGCTGCTGGAATTGCTGAAGCTGTTTTAAGTGCCTAGCAATTTTATGGTCTACCCTGATTAGAACGCGTATTCCACTGATTACCGTCTTATCGAAACATCTTTATCCGTAGCTATGCATTCACAATTGACAGTAACTATTACCTTGATGGCTTGTATTAATCATATTTAATCACTATGATTATTTATGATTTAAGGAGGCTCAAATGAATACAAAAGTTCTAACAGCACATGTCCCAATCCCACTGGCCGAGAAGATAGACCAGATTGCCGCCCGTATTGAGCGTTCCCGGGGATGGATTGTTAAACAGGCTTTATCAGATTGGGTAGACCAAGAAGAAGATCGTCGGCGCATGACTCTTGAAGGAATGACTGATGTTAAAGCAGGACAAGTTATTGACCATCAATCAGTACAAGCCTGGGCAGAAAGTCTCAGCACCGATAAACCACTACCGATGCCACGCTAATGGAATTGAAGTGGACGACCAAGGCGCTGTCGGATTTGGCCAGGTTGCATGAATTCCTGTCACCGTTGAGCAAGCAGGCCGCTGCATCGACTGTTCAATCTCTAACAGCAGCTCCAGCAAAACTTCTTGCACAGCCTCGTCTTGGAGAAAGACTGGATGAGTTCGCGCCGCGCGAGGTTCGTCGCATATTCGTTGAGCGCTATGAAATGCGCTACGAAATTCAACAATCAATCATTTACGTGTTACGACTCTGGCATACGCGGGAAAACCGGTAACGGAGTTGGTTCATCTGACTGAAGGGTTTTACAAACTGAGTGTAACTCTCAGTACTTTTCTCAGTTTTCTTCAAAACAGGTGCATTTAGCATCAATAAGTATTACTGAATCGCGTGCAAAAATGTCACCAAATCCAGTACAAATAAAAATAGGCTAGATCATTTACGACCTAACCCATTGTTAATACTGGTGCGCCCGGAGCGATTCAAACGCCCGGCCCCTTGGTTCGCAGGCGTGTCAATCACAAAGCGTATCGTTATTTATCAATGCCTTACCAGTTTTCTCCACACTCAAAAGCAGTCCGAAACAGCTACAGGAACACCCGCAAAGCGTCAAAGTGGTACGGTTTTTACTACAGTCTTGCGTAGCAAGTCTGTAATGACTTTGCGCAAGAACATCGCTGTTGTGCCAATCAGACAAGCCACAGTCTGGCCGCGCCAGTCTGTGACGATGCTATCCACAAGTGTGAAGCATTTGTGATGTGCTCAGTTCAGCGCAGCCGTAACCGCTTCCGGCGCGCGCTTGATGACATTCAGCAGCACCAGCGCCGCACCTTGCGGTGAACGATCCCCGCGCTCCCAATGGCGCAACGTCGCCACAGAAAACCCGAAACGGGCAGCAAACTGCTCTTGCGTCATACCCATATTACGGCGCAAGGCAGAGACATCCACCGCCTCCGGCTTGTAAAGTTTCACCGTGACTTTCTCACCTTTCGCGTGTGCGATAGCTTCATTTAAGCCACGCGAAATACTGTCAAAAGCTTTTCCCATTGCTCACCTCTCAATCCAAGTTGCAACCAAAATATCCACCAACTTTGCCATGCTGTTGCGATCCGCCTTGCTCAAATTGGCCTGCTCATTCTTGGCGAACATCGCCAGCAAATAAAGCGGCATCACTTCGCTGTGGTAGTAGTAGATACCCGCACCCCGCCACTTTTGCCGCGTCCACCTCGCCCCCAGCGCATCTTGCAAATGCCGCCTGTGCCTTCGATCAAATCACCACACTTCGGATGTGCCGCCAGATAACTCAAAATGTCCTGCCGTTAATCTGCGGTCAGGAGTTTTTCCGCTTGGCGGACATATTCCGGCACTTCGGCAATCGTAATCATCTGATAATTGTAATCCATTGGATTAGTTCTGGGGAATTTAAATTGGGAGGGTTGCGCACATGCATTGGAGCAAAAACGGGGGCATTTAGCGCTATTCAATTTGTAGTACGTTTCCACGGATTCGGTGAGCCCTTCCTCCAGTTGCCGCGTGCTCTCAAATCGCAATTGCTGCCAGCTCTTAAGATTGAAGAAGCCGCAGTTTAATTTTATTTATTTATTATTAATAACCTGTAACACACGCCAATTCCATTTACAGCCTCACAAAGCCCCATAAACGAGGAAAACAGCCCAATCAAGCTACGATTTGGCTACGTCAGCCAAAGTACCGGGAGCGGAAGTTCGTCACCATCTGCAAAGTGCCAAATGCGGACATTTCTACTTTGCAGAAAAGCGGACATTTCTAAAACTCGCAACACATTTCTATTTGGCGTTGACAGTATCTCTATATATTGGTGTAAATATCATTGTGTTAGGGAAATTATTTAAAGTGGGGCATAATCACTTGGATGCTCAAATTTGAGCATCGAATGCCATTGCGCTCCATATCGAAATTAATTTTGCAAGAAGCACATATCATATAAATAGCTTATTATTAATGGCAGTAGGTACACACTGATTTTTCAGATGAAGTTATTCCAATTAAAGAGGATGGATAATGAGTAAAAAGATTACTGCTATATTAGCCGGACTAAGTATTATTTCAGCAATAAATCTTGGTCATGCTGACGAAGGTAGAGGCATTTACCTTGGTGCTTTTGGTGGTGTTGGTATAACAGACAACCAAAATGTTGAACAAACAGGGGTCGCACATAAAATAGGTACTTTTAACGATGGCTTAACTGACTTTGACTTGTTAGTCGATGTGAAGGGTAAAGCAAAACGTAAAACTTCTGGCTTCGCTGGTGTCCAACTAGGTTATGAGTGGGCTTCTATGTCATCAAAAATTAAACCGGCTTTCGAATTGGAAATGATGTATTTAGGTGCAAGTCAAAATTCAAACCTAGCAAATCCAAATACTGAAGGTGTTGCAAACACAACTGCAACAGGTAGTGCTCGCGATGCAATTGACACAGCCGTAGCATCACATTATGGCGCAGGAGAACATACATTTCAGAACCATACGAATATGAAGATAGGTTTACTAATGGCGAATGGTGTCTTTACATATGAAACAAATTCCATGTTCAAACCATATGCTGGCGTAGGTATTGGTTTAGCACTAGTTCATATGACTAGTGCATCATCTCTGCAAACAAACCCCCTATTAGATGGTTCATCTGCAACTGCAGGTTGTGAAACAACTGTTGGTGGCGGTTGTGTTAATCACTTCAACTCAAAAACCAATAGCAGTGATTACGCACTTGCTGGACAAGTAAAATTAGGTCTCCGTGCTGAGGTAAATAAAAACGTTTCCGCATTTGTTGAATATCGCTATCTACACATAGATTCAACAGAGTTTACTTATGGAAGCACTGTTTATGCAGACCATCCGCCAACAGACAATTGGAATTATAAAAATAGTTCAATGGATTTTCATAATGGTTTAATTGGTATCGCGTATGCATTCTAGTTAAATAACCCATCTTGCCGATAAAAA
>CAIRGS010000255.1 GCA_903878125.1 uncultured Nitrosomonadales bacterium
CCTCCCCCAGGCACGAAGATGCTTCTCTGTAACCATTACTTCTATAGCGCTGGACTTTTTCCAAGGTTCGCCTTTACACGGATTCAGGATAAGCACGGATAGATTTTTTAATGAGCATAGTAGTTTTTTCCTTACTTTTCTGCGGTATTCATGCCGCTTGAGTCACGATGTCTTGATAAGTTCCGGTTCGCTTGATGCCGCCATTTCCAAGCTCCACTATTCGCGTACAATTTTTCAAAGTGGTGAGACGGTGGGCGATGATGAGGATGGTGAGATCCTCGCTTAGGCTTTTAATGGCTTGCATTACGGCTTGTTCGGTTTCGTTGTCCAGCGCGCTAGTGGCTTCGTCAAAGATGATCACGTCTGCTTGTTTGTAGAGGGCGCGGGCGATGCCGATGCGCTGGCGTTGACCACCAGAGAGGCGGATGCCGCGCTCTCCGACAAAGGTTTGGTATTGTTTAGGCCAGCTTTCAATGCTGTCGGCAATCTGGGCCTGCTGTGCGGCTTGCCGGACGCGCTGGGGATCAATCTGGTCTTTGGGTACGCCAAAGGCAATGTTTTCTTCAATGCTGCTATCGGCCAAAAATATGGCTTGCGGCACATGAGCGATATGGGCTTGCCAGGCGCGGTTATTTTTGAGCGTCACAGGTTGACCATCAATCTCTAAGGCGCCATCGGTTGGCTGTAGCAGGCCCATGACGATATCGAGTAGGGTGCTTTTGCCACTTCCGGTGGTGCCGATAAAACCCACGCGGCTACCTTTGGCGATGGTGAGGTTGAGATGCTTTAGAACATAGGGTGTTTGCGGACTGTAGCGGAACGCAAGCTGCTTGAGGCTGATGTTGTGCTTGAAGGGCAGCGGTTGGGCTGCTGGCTGGTCGGCGTGGTTGGGCAAGGGTTGGTCGAGTAGTTCGAGCGTGTCTTGTAGCGAGGCCTGCCCGCTTTGAATACCAGTCCATGATGCATATGCCTGCTGTAAGACCGGTAGCAAACGCTGTGCGCCCAATGCCAAGGCACCGAGGATGGGGATGGCTTTGGCGATGCCATCGGTTTGCTGGGCGAGCGAATACGCCAGTGCGGCGATGAGCATCATGCCCAGAGCTTCCATGCCGTAACGTGGGCTGGAACTGATAAATAAATTGTTCCCCTGTGCACGGCGCAGGGGAATATCGGCATTGCGGTAAATATGGCAATAGGTAGCTTGACTGCCATCAATGAGCACATCGCGGATGCCGCCCAAGCCTTCTTGCAGGGATTTGATGACATGGCTGGATTCGCGGGCGATGCGCTGGCTATCGGCCAATAGTTGCTTGCGGGTCAAGCGGATGATGAACGCGTAGATCAGACCAAATCCGCCAAA
The DNA here is from genome assembly GCA_903878125.1 of uncultured Nitrosomonadales bacterium. Classification (GTDB taxonomy): domain Bacteria; phylum Pseudomonadota; class Gammaproteobacteria; order Burkholderiales; family Gallionellaceae; genus Nitrotoga. Next base: position 1,361 of record CAIRGS010000255.1, read on the forward strand.
GGCCGCCAGGGCGATGACAGGCTCTACCGCCAACAGGACGATAAGGATGGCAATGAGCATGACACTGGAACTGATGAGCGTTAAAGCCGGCACGATGATGCTGTAAATGACACCGTTGGCTTTGCCCGAGATGCCGTTGATGACCTCGCTGCTGTTGCGGGTGCAATGCACTGCATAAGGCTGATAAAGTGTGCGGCGGTAGATGCTGATGCTGAGGTCGGCCCCAGTGGCAAAGGATAGGCGGGTGCTGGTCCAGAGCAGCAACAACCGCATGGTGCCTGCGATGAGCGCCGCCACGGCAAATGCGATGGTGAGCGGTAACAGGAGTTGCGCTGGCATTGTTAGCCCCAGTGCCCGGATGATAGGCTGTGCTGCGGCGTGCTCAAAGACCCGCTCTGGCGCGGTTAATACCCCAAGAAACGGCAACACCGCGCCGATACTGAGAATCTCCGCGAACGATGCGAGCAGCATCAGCACCAGTAGCAGCCCGAATTGCCCCCGACGAAGTGGGCTGATGTGGTGCCAGAGGCGTTTTAGTAGGGTTGTTATGGATTGGTTGGGTTGCATTAGATAAGCTTGAATTCATTGCGGTACCAAGCGATAAAGCGCTGGATGCCTTCTTCCACTGTAATGGCTGGCTGGTAGTGAAATTGCTCGACCAGGTCGGCCACATCGGCGTAGGTATCGGGCACATCCCCGGCTTGCAGAGGCAGTAGCTGTTTTTCGGCGGTTTTGCCCAGTGCTTTTTCCAGGCCGGTAATGTAGTCCATCAGCTCGACCGGTTGGTTGTTGCCAATGTTGTACACGCGCCAAGGGGCTAGGCTTGTGCCGGGGTCTGGTGCGTTGCTCTGCCATGCTGGGTTGGCGGCGGGTTGATCAAGCACGCGGATGACGCCTTCAACAATGTCGTCAATATAGGTAAAGTCACGGCGGTGTTTGCCGTGGTTAAAGACTTGGATCGGCTCGCCCGCCAATATGGCTTTGGTGAACTTGAACAGCGCCATGTCAGGCCGGCCCCA
>CAIRGS010000256.1 GCA_903878125.1 uncultured Nitrosomonadales bacterium
AGACGCAGCGTTTTGCAATGCGATACGGGTAACCTTGGTAGGGTCAACCACGCCCATTGCCAGCATGTCGCCATACTGTCCACTCGCAGCGTTGTAGCCATAGTTGCCTTTGCCTTCCAGCACCTTGTTGACGACTACCGAAGGCTCGTCGCCTGCGTTATCTACGATGCAACGTAGTGGCGATTCCATGGCGCGCAAGACAATGGTAATGCCCGCGTCTTGGTCATGGTTGTCACCCTTCAACTTTGCCACCACTGCCTTGGCACGCAACAATGCGACGCCGCCGCCGGGAACAATTCCTTCTTCCACTGCTGCACGGGTTGCATGCAGCGCATCTTCCACGCGCGCTTTTTTCTCTTTCATTTCAACTTCAGTTGCAGCGCCAACTTTAATCACTGCCACGCCGCCAGCCAATTTTGCTTTGCGCTCTACCAGTTTTTCTTTGTCATAATCGCTGGTGGCTTCCTCGAACTGTTTGGAGATTTGAGCAATGCGGCCCTGGATCGCTTCTTCATTGCCTGCGCCATCGATAAGGATGGTGTTTTCTTTGTTCACTTCTATGCGCTTGGCTTGACCCAAATCCGCCAGAGTAGCTTTTTCAAGCGACAAGCCGACTTCTTCGGCAATCACTGTACCGCCAGTCAGAATAGCAATGTCTTCCAGCATGGATTGACGCCTGCTGCCAAAGCCCGGTGCCTTGACAGCAACGGTCTTCAGAATTCCGCGGATGTTGTTCACCACCAAAGTAGCTAGCGCTTCGCCATCTACATCTTCAGCGATAATTAACATCGGACGGCCTGCCTTGGCAACTTGCTCCAGCAGCGGCAACAGATCACGAATGTTGGAGATTTTTTTGTCGTGCAACAAAATGTAGGGATTTTCCATCACTACATTTTGCTTCTCTTGGTCATTAATAAAATATGGCGACAGATAGCCACGATCAAACTGCATACCCTCGACCAATTCCAGTTCGTTATCGAGCGATTTACCATCCTCAACAGTGATTACGCCTTCTTTACCGACCTTATCCATCGCGTCAGAAATAATCTTGCCGATATTGGCATCAGAGTTGGCAGAAATTGAGCCAACTTGAGCGATTTCGGTAGAGGTAGTGCATGGCTTGGACAACTTTTTCAATTCAGTTGCGACAGCAAGCACTGCCTTGTCGATGCCGCGTTTCAGATCCATCGGGTTCATACCAGCGGCAACAAATTTCATGCCTTCCTGTACGATGGACTGAGCCAGCACGGTCGCAGTAGTTGTGCCGTCACCCGCTACGTCAGAGGTTTTAGAAGCCACTTCTTTGACCATTTGCGCGCCCATGTTCTCGAACTTATCCTTCAGTTCGATTTCCTTGGCGACGGACACACCATCCTTGGTAATTGTAGGCGCGCCATAAGAGCGCTCCAACACTACGTTACGGCCTTTCGGGCCAAGAGTTACTTTGACCGCGTTGGCTAAAATGTTAACACCCGCAACCATTTTGCTGCGTGCGGCATCATGGAATTTCACGTCTTTTGCTGCCATGTTTCTTTCTCCTAAAGTTATTTGGTTTCGTCACTTCGGTCTTTACCGAAGGTCACCTCATCCTGCCGAAGGGCAGGAAGACCGTATATCCGGAATTAAGTTTCGATTACGCCGATAATTTGTTCTTCGTGCATCGTTATGTATTCTTGGCCCTCAATTTTAAAAGTCTGTGAGGCGTGTCTGCCAAACAAAACCTTATCGCCAACTTTTACAGTCATTGGGATTAGTTTTCCGTCATCACTGTGTTTACCAGGACCTACTGCAACAACTGCACCTTGATCAGGCTTTTCGGTAGCGGCATCAGGAATCACAATTCCGGACGCAGTCTTACGTTCTTCTTCCATGCGCTTGATAACGACACGATCGTGCAAAGGACGGACCAACATGTTTTATTCTCCTTAAACAAACAATTAACAAAAAAACGACATCTCTATTAGCACTCGATGCCATAGAGTGCTAATAATAAGGGCGGAACGCACTTATTTCAAGAGCACATTGAAAATTTATTTAATAAAGGTTACGAAGGAAGGTCACGGATAACTTGAAGTGCAACATCAAACATTGAATTCCACGACTGTGGAAGATGCGAAATAAATATCAGACTTTAGTTTCAAACCAATGAGTTTAAGTTACACAGGCGCCGTGGCTGCGCTGAACAAATCCGTTCGCGTTGAGCCTGTCGAAACGCACTCCTTGCAAATCAATAAGCTGCCAATGGCTTCGACAGGCTCAGCCCGAACGGAGGGACTTGTTCAGCATTGCCTTAACATCATGGCTCAGCATTTGCGTTTTGGAGACGGAGTAATAATACGGTTGTCGCAGCGTTGCTTACTCAGCTGCTTGTTGTCGGGTACCAAGACTGCCGAGACAAGCGTGCGACCTCATCTCGGCCAGCGCCATCATGGCCGCTGTTGAATCTGAGCCGTTTTTATAAGGCTAAGCGCTCGGGCTTTACGCTTCGGGTGGAGTTCTGGTTTGCAAACTGTCGACTGCGTGAACGGGAGCCGCGTCTCCCTTCATCAAATGAGTGATCGCGCTGTATACCATCCGCTGACTCTCAAGCATGCCCTTGCCGGCAAACGCAGGCGACGTTACGTTAATGCTGAAGTGTCCGCCGCCGCCGCTCACCTCGGCTTGTGAATTTGGAATGTTCTGCTCGATTGCCTCTTGTAGTGCGTCAATGACGGAGCCTTGAAAATCAGTAGTGTGGCAAGACATGGTTATATCCTTAAAAAATGTGTAAGTTATATGGAAGGTATCGAAATATCGAATAGTCAAACGTCGCCAGCCCGGATCGCAGAGGTGAAAGACGTTTTAGAACTATTATTAACTGATCGACGATTGTCTGGGCTGTGAAAATTATAGTAGCAGCCACGAGGCTATGCTTGGCGACTCTAACATTCTCTTTGCATCTCACGCAAGTGGAAGCCTTGTCCGATGTGGTATGGTTCAGGCACTCAACAACAAACCCTGTCATGCAAGATTCGGGGTAGCAAATTCAACATACAGCCATTGGCTGCCCCACCCTTCAAAGTTTATTTGCATCTGTTGATTGTTGTCTTTAAAAGCAGTAGCGAGGAAATTAAATACCCGGCCAAGGAAGACGCTAAACTATGAAACACCTGCTGAAAGATTTTCCAAATCTGTTGCGTCGACCGGTTGAAACCGCAACCTACACCGGCCCGTCAAGATGCTTGCAGCCAAAGCCCGCTTCTCGGCCATTGCGGAAGCTGGTGATTTTATAAAATGCTGTTTGTTCGGCCTGCCGGTATGTCTGCTTTGAAATTTGTATAATCACTTTTGAGTGCCAGGCATAGCCAGCATTCGGTTCATTAAGAAATCTAATGCGAAGGTGACCCCTTTAGTTTTAACCTCCAAACTCTGATTTCAGCGCCTCATGCAATGTACGTATGCTTTCGATTTCTGAATGCCTTTCGAGGCGAGCTAGATCGTAGCTCAAGCAGACCTCGATGTCCTTTTGCGAAATGTAGTTACGGTGTATCAGGCTTGCCTCTATCTCTTGCTCAGGAATGGAGTATTCGCGTTCATCGATGTCGGCGCTACCTACTAGAAAACGGCCATAGGCTTCCAGGATAATCGGGCGCATGTGCTGCTGGATATTGGCCACCTCCTGCATCATTTCGGAGATTTCCTTATCGATGCTAGTGCGGTCGTTGAAGAATACTGTTCCGCTGGGGTGGGCAATTCGGTTGCGCCGTTTCACGAATTTGGCGAACTCACCGACATGTTCGTTCGTGCATCCGATCAGCTTCATGAAGCGGAATATTTGCGACTCCTTCATCTTTTCGAAAAACTTGAACGGCGAGTCCGCCTCCAGCAACATATTCTCGGATTCGCTTTGAAAGCCGACTAACGCGTTTTTGAAATCCTGCTCCCGAGCCAGCCTGATTTGCCAGATCGAAAAGCTGACAAAGCTCATGTAGAGCAAGTGAAACGCTAGGCTTGCAAATTCGTATTTGCCACTCGTGTAATTGCTCTGGAACGCATCCCAAAGAAACGCCACGTATTCCTGCTCGGATCGCGTCTTGAACGACACGGGGAGATAGCTCCCAAGTTCGAGCGCCTCATCCATCGCTCATGCCTTCGGAGGGACGGGCTCTTCTTCGCCCCAAACGCGAGCGAGGGTGGCCTGGATTTTTTTCTCGAAGCGCGCGATCAGCTCGCGGTTGGCGGCGACCAGCGCCTGCTCGGCCTCGATTTCGGCGACTATGGCTTGTTGCGTGGCGAGTGGTGGGAGAGGGATTTGGTAACCTTCAACAACTGCTCTCGGAACACGTTGGAGCCCCCCTGTTCCAGTCATTTGGGCTATAGCAGTCTCACGAAATGCATGGGTTGTAACGGCAATATAAATCCATTCAGGCAAGATGCGCCCATCAGAGCGCAGGACATAAAATTCGCTGGAACCAAAGCCAATTCCATTAACGAGATTCCGCGCAATTCCAGCTTTCCCATTTTCAAAACAGGGTGTCACTTTGGCAAGTAAGACATCATCGTTTTTGAAATAGGTGTAGCTGCTTGTTACTTCGGCAAGCCTCTTCGTGCCTTTTGGTTGAAAACATATTTCAAGTTCATTCAAATCTGCCATGGGTACGAATGAAACAACAGTGTTTTCGTCCATGTCGTTGAGTTCACTTTTTCTTGGATTTACAGCACACACCTCCCCAATCGTCACCATCGGCCAATCGGGATGAATAGGAATATGGGGACGGTAATTGTCGAGCACGGCGCGGGCGCCGTCGATGACTTTCTGGTAACTCTCGATCTCCACCACGATCTCCTTCTGCACATCCAAAGGAGGCAGGGGGATTTGGTGTTCCTTGAGTTTTGAATAATGCCTCTGATAGCCGTCACTTTCCAAAGGTCTGGCGCGAAGTACATAGAACAAATATCGGGGGTCTAGAGAGTCTACCGTTTGCAAAATTTTGATACCATCCGCTCCTTGAGCGAAGGGCGTTTCAACCAACTTAATTGCACAAGTGTGATCACCAAAAATCACCAACGGTTTGATTGGGCGAACCAAGGCAGATTCATCGTCTGTCCACCCCGCAATGGCATCTTGCGATTGGTCTATGATTGGAAATCGACCAGTGACACCAAAAGCAGTCTTCTGAATCTTCACGGGCGGAGTGACTGTCTCGACGAGGGATTCAATCTTCCTCCAAGGAAAGTGCGTGGATTGCGCTACGCCTTCTCGATACCGTTCCCCGCTCAAGTTGTAGTCGCCATTCGCGGCGATCTTTTCCTTCGCCACGATCAGTCCAAGCGTGGGCTGAAGGCTGTCGGTGGGTTGGTGGCTGCGCAGCGCTTGCAGGTATTCGGCCAGTTCGGCTTGTACCTGCGTGAGCTGCTCGCCCGCGTTGGCGCGGCGCTGTGCGCCGAGGCCGTAGCCGTCGTTTTCCACCTTGAAAAAAGCTACAGTATCGCTCTGCCTGGCGATGGATTTATCGAGAATCAGGATCGAGGTCTTCACCCCGGAATAGGGATTGAAGCAGCCCGCCGGGAGCGAGACCACGGCGACCAGCGAATTTTCGACCAGCATTTTACGCAGCTCTTTATAAGCGGTCTGGCTCTGGAAGATGATGCCTTCTGGCACGATGATACCCGCCCGTCCGGTCGGCGTGAGGTGTTCGGCCATGTAGTCCACGAACAGCACCTCGGAGCGCTTGGCCTGTATTGAAAAGCGCTTGTGCGGCTTGATGCCGCCTTTCGGCGACATGAACGGCGGATTGGCGAGGATCACGTCGGCGTATTCGTTCCAGCGTTCTTCCGAGGTGAGGGTGTCGTATTCGACGATGTGCGGGTCGGTAAAACCGTGCAGGTACAGGTTGACCAGGCTGAGGCGCACCATATCCGGCGAGATGTCGTAGCCCTTGAAATTCTGCGCGAGCTGGCCTTTTTCTTCGGGGGTGAGTGTGCTGCGATTTTTCGCGTCGGTATTGCTGCGCAGGATGTGCTTGTAGGCGGAAATCAAAAAACCCGCCGTGCCGCAGGCGGGGTCGAGGATGGACTCGCCTTTCTGCGGGGCGAGTATCTCGACAATGAAGTCGATGATGTGGCGCGGGGTGCGGAACTGGCCCGCATCGCCCTGCGATCCGAGGACAGATAACAGATACTCGAAGGCATCGCCGAGGCGCTCGGAATGGTCATAGCTGAATTCGTTGATGATCTTAAGAAAACTTTTCAGTGTCTCCGGGTCGCGATAGGGGAGGTAGGCATTCTTGAAGATGTCGCGGAACAGCACCGGGATGCCGGGGTTTTCTGGCATAGCGCCGATGCCTTCACCGTAAAGCGCGATCAACTCATGGCCGCCAAGGCCTTTGCTCATCAGCTTGGCCCAGCCGTAGCGTGCGAACTCGCCGGTAAAGAATTTACGCTTGCCGCCCAGCTCCTCGGCTTCGGCATCCATATCGTCCATGAACTTGTAAATCAGCGCGATGGTGATCTGTTCGACCTGCGACTTGGGGTCTGGTACTTTGCCAACGAGAATGTCGCGGGCGGTGTCGATGCGGCGTTTGGTATCGGTGTCGAGCACGGGTTATTCCTTGAGTTGTTTGAGCGCCGGTGCAGCGGTGAGCACTTGCATCTGGCGTATGGCGATCGCGTTGAGACGCTTGAGGCGATCCCCTTGTGTCAGCTTCATGTGGATGAGTTCGGCATTCATGCCCTCGATATTCGCCAGCACCAGCAGTTGTTCGATGGTGGCGTAGTCGCGCATGTTGCCTCCCAGCTTGGGGCTGGCATCGCGCCATTGTTTGGCCGTATGGCCGAACAGGGCGACATTGAGCATGTCCGCCTCGCTGGCGTAGGTGATGGCGGCCTGCGAGGATGTTACTGCGGCGGGAATCAGATGCGTTTTGATCGCATCGGTGTGGATGCGATAGTTGAGTTTTGAAAGGGTGCGATTCAGGTTCCATGCGAGTGACAGGCGGTGGCTTTCATCCTCCTTGAGACGCTGAAATTCCTTGATGAGGTAGAGCTTGAACTCAACGGAAACCCATGAGGCAAACTCGAAGGCGATGTCCTTGTGAGCAAAGGTGCCACCGTAACGGCCAGCGCTTGACGTGATGCCAACCGCTCCGGTTTTTTCGATCCACTGCTTCGGCGTGAGG
>CAIRGS010000257.1 GCA_903878125.1 uncultured Nitrosomonadales bacterium
CGCAATAGCCATCGGCATCGCGAGCATGCACGCCAAAAAACCGGGTACGAAATGTCGCATCAAATACGCTCCTGCAGGATTTCAGGGCTGGTTGTGAGAACAGGGGGCATCGTTCCGTTTCACAGTACACCGACGCCAGTACATTCCACGTTGCAATTTGCATTCAGAGAATTCCTTGAACTCGGAGTGGGCCACTCTCTAAACGTAAATTTGCGACTGATTGCCGGTTCTTCATCGCAATAGTGGCGGCCAAACGAGACAGGTAACGGGGATTAGGCTCTATGCCCAATCGGACCAGATCAAGCCTGTCGGCATCCCAGCAGGTCTGTATCGTGGGATCATGATGTAAAAGGCCGTCACTGTGGCCTGCAATAGCGAAATACAGCATTTCCATTTGCCTGTTATTGACACGGAAATAAACCGAATTCAGGGTCATTGCAAAATCAGCCGCCTTCTTCCCATGAAGAGGATCATGCAGGTCATTTTGCCTGCAGCAATCATGCAAGAACGAGAACAGCTCAACTACCTGCCGGTCGGCATCGCAGAGTCCGCAGAGTTCGAGACCATAGCTTCTTACGCGTGCCCAATGCGGTGCTCCATGCAAACCCGTCCACTCCAATGTGAAGTGACCCTCCAATGCCTTGATCAGACCTTTTTTATCCAGGAAAGGCTTATGTTTCATATAACTGACCGGAATAGCTTTCTGTAAAGCATCTCCATCACTTCGATCGTCAGACCACTCTTTTCCTGTTTTTGACTGGCTGCATATTCAACGATGCCTTGAATGCCAGGACCACGATGCTCCAACGGCAGATACGACAGCATGTCTACGATTCTTTCAGCACTCAGCACATGCAATCCTGCGCTTGCCAGCTGATGATCCAGAAAGCGCTGGTCAAAGCCGGCATTCACAGTAAAGAGTTGGGCATTGCCGATAAAGGCGATGAATTCCGGCACCACCTCCAGGAAAGTCGATTGATTGTCCAACATGGCATTGGTGATACCGGTGATTTCCTCGACCTGCGATGAGAGCGGTTTTGAAGGTTTCACGAGCGCATAAAAACGCTGTGTGCTTGGGCCGGTGGCAGGTACTTTGATGGCTTCGATGGCGATGATCTCACCGCTATCGATGCTAAGCCCGGACGTCTCAAGATCAAATACCACATCATAAGTCTGCACTCTGAATGTTGTCGCAATCTCTTCAGATGACCTTGGTTCTTGCATGGTTTCCTCGTTTAATTCTTAAATTAGTTTCCTGCGCCACGTCAAGTCGTACCACGTTGCCTTTTGCGACTCGAAGCTCGAAAAAACTCCGATTTCAGGAGCAGCGAAAAGGTGGGGGAATCAATCATCAGACGCGCCCGACTTGTAAGCCGCAAGAATGGCATGACGCTCGCGCACCATATTCCTGTCGTATTCCTTGATTGAATCTTGCAACTTATCGTAGGGGACAAGGTTGGCATTGACGCGCGCCAAGTCTCGCAGTTTGACGCTCTTGTGCTTTACATCCGAATTGGGCAGTTGCGCGAAATGGATTCCCGCCAACAAAACATAGGCATTCCAACGCCTGTGTTCACATTCTGCATCTTTTTCAATTTCAGTCTCATCTGCGAGAAGCCCATGCTCATGAGTCGCGACTTCGCCCCCGGGAAACCGCGTAAGCAATGCGCGAGCATTGGCAAGATTGGACCGGCGCTTCTCCTGACTGAGTGCCGTCCACACTTCCTCGCCACCGTAGGCCTTGTTCACGCGCTGCGCCATTGCCTCAAGACCGACTCGCCATGTGAGAGCATCGGAGGAGTAAGCATCATCCACACAGAACGGGTATAGAAGTGCATGCGGCGAGTCATTGGTGCGAGAATTAAGACGCACCCAATCAGCGGATTCACGTTCGTATGTAATCGGCACGACCACTGGCACTGCTGCCGGATTCAAAGCCTTTTCCCAAGCCCATATCCGTTCTGCCAATGCGATGTTCGCGACATCTGAACCAATCGAAATAAAAATATGCGAAAAAGCTGAGCCCGCGCGCACATTTTCTTGATACTGACTAAAGGTCCAGGTTTGAGCATCCTGCTCTGGCAGCAGATTGACGATAGGGCACTTCACAATCTCCTTGTTAGCTGGATCCTGCAAAAACGCGAATTCCTCGCGCAACGCTTCAGTCCGGTCTGCATCGCATTCGACCGCAACCAGCTCGGGCCCATCATGGATGCCAGGGTAGTGGCAAAGCATATACAACTCTTTTATGATCGCTCTGCCCTGCGCCCCAAGACCGATCACCAATACCCTCGGGGGAAATCCTTCACGCAGTGCCATGGGAAAGCGACGCAGCAACCACATCGCCGCATCTGCTTCCATATGGGTCAAATGAACGTAATAGTCTTCTCTGGCAACATTGAGGGAGGCCAGGGTTATGACGTCCGGAATATCCATGGCTTCATCGACGCTCAAATAGACATCAATTCTGTGAGTCGACGCGCCAACGGAGTGACTATTGGAAAAAAGGGCATTCACCTGATCGAGAATCTGCAAGTTGACATCATTGTCATTGGTCATGATCCACAGACGCTCCGGTCTTCGCCAGCAGGCAATCGCTAGGTCAGCTCTGCTGGAGCCGTCACCTATCCACACTGTGACACTGCGTGCACTGGCCTCCCTGATCAAAGGGTTTTCTGGATTCTGCTCGATGACGACGACCTCTCTACCATCACGGCGAGCAGACTTGACGATCTCC
>CAIRGS010000258.1 GCA_903878125.1 uncultured Nitrosomonadales bacterium
CATGGCAGACAGGCCCTGGCCCGTGATTTTGGTCAGTCCAACCTGGGCAACATAGCCCGACAAGCCACGCACCCCGAATAGCAGCATCAGCGCAGCGGGGACGGTCCATATCTGGAGCGTTCCGCCCTGAAATCCATGGTCGAGGAGGGGCTTAAGAAGCGCTGGGATCATGGGCTCTGTGGCGGCACCTATTACGGCACACAACGCGACCAGTACCCATGTGCCACGCTGCGTGCCAAAGTAGGGACGTAGCCGAAGCATCCTCTGAAATAGCGAACCTTCCGGTACGTTATCGTGATTTTTCATGTAACTGCCTTGCTCACCACGTTTAGATCACCTGGTAGAGATGCTTCCGCCCTGGAATGCCGACCCAATGCAAATAGCAAGCCCAGCGTGATGCAAAAATAGTCGCCGAGCAGGTCATCGTACAGTGCAGAGTTGAACATGCAAACGACAGCACATGCGGCCAAAAGTGACCATGCGGCCCTTGCTACAGATTCCGTGAAACGTGAGGCATCGATAGCAAGGCAAACAAATAGTGCAACTAGCATTCCCAATCCCACAAGTCCCAGCTCAACTGCCCACAATAGATACTCTTGGTGTGGATTACTAATATTGCTGATTCCGAAGATAGACTCAAACTGTGGCCCTTCAAATGGCTGAATAGCTGCCTTCCAACTGCCTACTCCACTGCCTGCAATGGGTGCAACTTCGATGGCCTGCAGCGAGCGGTGCCAGGCATTGAGACGCCAACCGTCTGAGCTCAGATCACTGCCTTTTGCGATGTACGCTCGGTCGCCCGGCGCATCGCTGTGTGCGGAGCTATTAAAGCGATCTATGTATCCAAAAATCAATGCGCCCGCAAAGACCGGGGCCAAGATGTACAGGAAACGTTTCGCCGTTCGCGGTATCTCCCAAAAAAACGCCAGCGCCAGGGAGAGGACTGCCACCACGTATCCGGATCGGCCCTCCAAAAACACCATGGACATGGTGAGGGCAAGCGCAGCAAACAACCAACCCATCCATTGCGGAAGTTGAAGCTGAAGCCTAAGGTGCCAGAAGATCGCTGCGCTGGCCGCAAGAATTACGGACTGATCCAAGTAAGTTGAAAAGACGGCGAATTTCCCCCCATTGTTGACAGCCCACGGAAGCGAGATCCCGATGACCAATAGCCAGGCGCTCACGAGCAAAATGGACTGACCGACCGCAAATACCCGAAGCGCAACCAGCGCCTCTGCTCGGCTATGAATCAGTGCGATCGGGAAAAGTATAAAAAGTACTTTTCCATGTTTCAGGAATGACTCCAGGGCTGTTTCCAGGTCAACGTTCGTCCACATAAGGCTGATGGCGCAATAGCCGATCACCACTAGAATAACTGGTGGAGTCCACTGCCTGAAATAGGGAGATTGCCTGATTCCATTTGCGAGTTGTTGTGGCACCAAAAATAGAAGTAGGAACACGAGTACTAAGAGCAGCTTGGAGATACTGATCCATGCCATGGGAAGTCCGACAGATAGAGCTGCCAGACAAACGATAACCAATCTAAAGCTCCAGTCCGCGCGCTTTCCAATCATGGCAGTTTGGGAGGCTGCCACTGGGTCCCTTTTTGAATCTCCAGGGCCTTTGCGTATCGGTAAAAAGTACCTTCGAAGTTTCCTAGTGCAATGACGAATCCGGCCCAGCCGTCCAAAAAACCAAGTTTAAAAACGTAATGTTTAACAAAAGACCAAAGAGCGTGCCCCAGCGCGGACAGCATTGTGATTTTTTTGTGCTGAATTTTTTCAGCGCCCAACGTGGAATAACGATTGGCTTTGTGCATTACCTCGGCCATGTTCTTGAATGGAAACTGCCAGATGGCATGTGTCATGTGCCCGACCGGTTTGCTGCTCTGCAGAATGTAGCCCTCGTGCACTGGCTTGAGGTCATAGGTCATGCAGCCTTTGCGAAAGAGTTGGGGTTGCCGGTAGTTTGGGTACCAGCCCGAATGCTTGATCCATCGACCCATGAAATAGTTGCGCCGGGGTGTCCAGAAGGCGTCTGCAGAATCCGGGCTTTCAGTGATGCGCTTGATTTCTTCGGCGGCTTCAGTGGTGCATCGTTCATCGGCATCAAGGCTAAAAATCCAAGGATGCGTGCACGCAGCGATGGCATGGTTACGCAAATCGCCAAAGCCATTGAACTTAACTTGGATAACTCTTGCGCCTAGTTCTACAGCTAAGTCTGCCGTGCCGTCGGTGCTCCAGGAGTCGACCACGATGATCTCATCGGCCCATTGAACGCTTTCAATGGTGGCACGAACCTTCTCTGCCTCGTTGTAGGCAATGATGTAAACGGAGATCTGGGGCATGGGTGGTGATACCATCGAAAAGAGAGGTCGCGCAGTCGGCTTAGTCTATTCCAAAAATGTCTTTGAACCATTCAATCTCGGTGGTGGTGACCACCTACAACCGCAGCGAAACCTTGATACCGGTATTGCGAGCGCTAAGTCAACAATGCGATAAGCAGTTCGACGTTGTCATTGCAGACGATGGGTCCAACGAAGAGCATCAAATGGCCATTCGGTCGATTGCGTCTGATTTGTCGATGCCTGTGGCCCATGTTTGGCACCCAGATGTGGGTTTTACTGCCGGTCAGGCACGTAACCGCGGGGTAGCCGCTGCCCAGGGCAATTACATCGTTTTTTTGGACGGAGACTGTGTCCCAGAAACGGATTTTATTTCTC
>CAIRGS010000259.1 GCA_903878125.1 uncultured Nitrosomonadales bacterium
GTATTTGCAGGCAGTACTGGATTTTCGTCAGACCAAATATGCCTCAGCGCGGGATAACCTGCAGGAGGTGCTGCAGAAAGCCCCAAATCATATGCCGAGCATCCAGCTTTTCGGCATGGTGGCCTATCAACTTGGCAATTATGAACAGGCCGCCCAAAACCTTACCAAGGCCTTGAATGAATTCCCTAATAGCGTGTCTGTGCGTAAAAGCCTCGCAGCTGCTTTGATTAAAACGGGGCAACCCGATCGCGCATTGAAAACCTTAAACCCATTGCTAGCGGCGAAAACCCAAGACCCGGGCGCGCTGGCGCTGGCTGGAGAAGCCTCTATGCAGACAAACGAACCGGCAAAGGCGCGCGATTATCTTAAAATGGCCACTGCAATCGATCCGAAAAATGCAAAGCTGCGCACCGCACTGGGGGTAAGTTATATGGCCACCGGCGACTCGGCACATGGCATGGCCGAGCTGGAATCCGTTGCTGCAGCGGGTGCAGGTCAAAGCTCGGCAGACACGCTACTGATCTCAATTCACCTGCGTAATCGCGAATTCGACAAGGCGTTTGCGGCGATTAACTTGCTTGACAAAAAGACCCCAAACAATCCCGTCGTATACAGTTTTCGCGGTGCGACTTATGCCGCAAAAAATGATTTCGTAAATGCACGGAAGAATTTTGACCAAGCGCTGGTACTCGATCCAGCCAACAACGAGGCAGCCATGAATCTGGCACTGCTGGATCTATATGAAAAAAATCCTCAAGCCGCTCGCAAGCGCTACGAAGCCATTCTGGCCAAAGACAAGAATAATCTAGCCGCGATGATGGGGTTGGTGAATTTGGCCAGCGACAAGAAAGAGGCTGTCTCCTTGCTGGAGCGAGCAGTCCGGGCCAACCCGTCGGCGTTGCAGCCGCGACGGCTGCTGGCGGAGCACTATCTGAAGAATAATGAGCCGCAAAAAGCGATGGGGCTTGCGCGCGAAGCGCAGACTGCCAATCCTGACAGCGCGGATGTCTTGAATTTGCTCGGCGCAACGCAGCTTGCAGTTGGTGAAACGGAAAACGCTCTGACGACTTATGACAAACTCGTCAAGATGACACCCAAGTCACCGTTAGCGCATTACAAGCTTGCCTTGATGCAGGCAGCTGCAAAAAACCCTGGCGCCGCCAAATCATCACTGCTCAAAGCGTTGGAATTAAAACCTGATTATCTGGAGGCGCAGGCTACACTCATTTCGTTGGAACTCGGTGCCGGGAAACCCACAGAAGCGTTGAAAATTTCCCAGCAGATGCAAAAGCAAAACCCCAAGAACTCGGCGGGCTTCGTGTTTGAAGGCGACATCCTCATCAACCAGAAGCAGTATGCGCAAGCGATCAAAGCCTATGAGAAAGCATTTTTTCTCGACAAAAAAGGCCTGATCGCGATTAAATTGCATCAGGCGCAATCTTATGCCGGAAATGCAAAGAATGCCGATACCCATCTGTTGCAATGGCTCAAGGAACATCCGAAAGATATCGCTACCCGCACTTATATGGCGCAAATCTACATGACACGCGGGCAAAACAAACAAGCCATCGAGCAATACCAGGTTCTATTGCAAGGTACTCCGGGCAATCTGTTAGCACTTAACAATCTTGCCTGGCTATATCATCGCGAAAAAGATCCGCGCGCTCTGGATTTGGCGGAACAAGCCTATAAACTCAGTCCCAATGCCGCATCTATCACAGATACCCTGGGCTGGATTTTGCTTGAGCAGGGCAAATCTGCGCGTTCCGTTGAACTGCTGCAAAAGGCGGTTTCGCTCGCACCAGCAAATCCGGAAATAGGCTACCACTATGCCGTTGCGCTCAACAAGTCGGGCGATAAACAGAAAGCGCGCAAACAGCTCGAGGCAGTGTTGGCTTCTGGCCGCAGCTTTCCGCAACAAGACGAGGCCAAGGCACTGCTGAAGCAATGGTAGCTATAGAAACGATGGGATTCATAGGGGAACGCCAATTTATTCAATCCGCCAACCCCTCATTCCGTGCGGCGACAGATAATTTGTCGGAATATTTTACAGCTTATTTCGCCGCCGGATGCTTTCCGCCCTATATACAACCCTGTTTTCCCGGCACCGTCATCCCAACCAAGTAAAATCATCCAGCTGATCATGCGTCAAATCACCTCTAGCCAAATCCTCACTTTTTTGCTTTTGCTCCTGTTAATCTTCGTTCTTGGCATAGGCACGACCTGGCTATTTATGGGCACCCTGCCACTGGGTGATTTCCGTGGTGTGGTGCTGGTTGGCGTGTCATTGGTGTTGGTATACCTCTATGCTTTTGCCATTTATCGGATATTTCTGGTTGCCATGCCGCTGCAGGAGGGAGAAATTGCCGAGGGATCAAAAGCAGAGTTTTCCGCACAAGTTAATATATTGTTCTACCTTATTCTGTTCAATTCCCTCATCAGGACGCACTTTCTTCCGGTGCCGCTGCTTCGCCTGGTCTATCTAGCGCTTGGCGCGCGTCTGGGGCACAACACCTACAGCGCGGGGACGATTCTTGATCCACCGCTAACGCATATCGGTGATAACTGCATTATCGGCCACGACGCGGTACTATTTTCCCATGCCATAGAAGGCAGGCGACTATCACTTGCCTCGATTCGTATCGGCAACAACGTCACTATTGGCGCAACCGCCGTGGTGATGTCCGGCGTTGTCATCGGTGATGGCGCTATTGTATCGGCGGGTGCGGTGGTGACCAAGGATTGCCGTATCGGAGCTGGGGAAGTTTGGGGCGGCGTTCCGGCCAAGCTGTTACAGCGGCGGGAAACAAAAGTGACGGTCTGATCCGGATTCCGGCCTTCCTGAACATAACGAACCGCACTATTTTTTCGCTGACTCTTAGGGATAAACCACAACCCAGCCGTGTCGGAAAATTTTACTATTTTGCTAAAAATAAATTGCTTACCAAGCACTGCAATATCATAACTAATTGTAATAAAATGAAATATTTTATATGGCACGCTAATTGCTTTGTATTAAGCAAGATCAGGTTTAAATGCATTCACATGACTGATCCTTTTTTTAAATTCGTCAATCAATAATAAGTTAAGGAGAGTCAATCATGAAAAATAA